>JALRKF010000016.1 GCA_023254905.1 Crocinitomicaceae bacterium
CGAAAATCCTATCCCAAGAATTTTTCCCATCATAAATTGCCTTGGTTTGACAGTTGCAAGTAAAACCTCTACCACTCTATTCGCTTTTTCACTAGAGATGGACCTCAATATGGTCATCCCAAACAAGAATATAAAGACAAAAATCATGATGCCAAAAAACAAACCAACCCATCCGCGTTTATCGGCAGATTCATTCATTGGATCATAAACATCTCTAAAGGCAAAATTCAATGGTTGCTTTATTTTTCTGAACTCTTTTAACGTTAAGTCCGTGAATTTTTTAACCATCACTTCCTCTACTCTTCTCTCAACAAAAAATTTCAGTTTTGATTGCATTTGAAAAGATGGCTTTTCACGATAAAAAACGAATGTTGATTTATTACCAAGAACCTTTTCGTGGATCTCAAGCAATGCATCAAATTGCTTATATTTTTGCGCATCAGAAAATTCCTCTGTTTCGATGTATGTATCCGCAAATGAAAAAGAAATATGTTCATCAGGTGAAGGCATCATTTTATTTTCGAGTAAGCTAGTTGGATCCGATACAAGTACTTTCCAATGGACTTTAGACTGGCCACCTATTGAAAAAAGAAGATAGATTAGAGCCAGTAAGATAGCCGGACCTAAAATAGAAAATAGAAGATAGCTCCGAGAACCAACACGCTCCCTAAGTTCCCTTTTGGCGATCAATAAACTATTCTTCATCTTCGACCATTTTTTTATTTGAAACTATATCGACAAATACATCTTGCATACTAGGTATAATCTCCTCGGCTCCCTCAATTTCAACCTGTCCTATCAATACTCGCAATAAATCATCGAATTTTTTGTCTCCTCTCATTTTTACGATTACTCTGAATCGATTATCTCCAAGAATATCTTTATCAATAACTTCAAAACCGGTCCATAGTGCATTGACAAATGCAATCATATTACCTCTAAACTTTACGGAATATAATCCTGTCTTAATGCTCGATTGAAGCTCTGAAATTGTCCCCTCTGCAACTTTCCTACTCTCATTGATCAATATCGCTTTGTCACAGATTTCCTCTACACTTTTCATGTTATGCGTGGAAAGCAATATGGTTTTCCCATTGTGCTTCATTTGCAATAACTCATTCTTTATGATTTCTGCATTTACCGGATCAAACCCACTGAATGGTTCATCGAGAATTAGTAATTTTGGCTCGTGCAATACTGCACAAATGAACTGAACCTTCTGTGCCATTCCTTTGGATAGTTCCTCAATTCTTTTCTTTCTCCAGTCGTTGATGCTGAATTTATCAAACCAATAATCCACTTTCTGCTTGGCATCGGTATTACTCAACCCCCGCAACCTTCCCAAGAACATCGCGTGATCTTGAACTGTCATGTTCTTGTACATACCTCTTTCTTCCGGTAAATATCCGATGTGCTCTAAATGTTTTTCTGTCATCAGAACACCCTCAAAACGAATATGTCCGCTATCTGGAGCAACTATCCTATTAATAACACGAATGAGTGTAGTTTTTCCCGCTCCATTCGGACCGAGAACACCATAAATTTCGCCGGTATTCACCTTAAAGGAAACATCCTGCAGGGCTTCTTTGCGAAAAAAGGATTTACTTATCTGGTTTACTTCAAGCATTTGCGGAAATATTTATGAAGATAAATATTATAACTGATGTATTCAGATTATCGCCCCTCCACAACTAGATCCTGCACCTGCAGTACATCCGTAACAGTGCTGATTTATTATAATTTCTCTGCTAGCTAATTCCTCCTGATCGAATTCCGTGATATGAATTCCCCTAGCCTTCACTTTCAGATCAAGCATTTGATTAAAATCGCAATCGTAAATATATCCGTCCCATCCTACTGAAACCGTAGTACGACACATCACATTTTCTGCTGCCAATGGATTATAGAGATCAATGAGCTTTTGCATATATTCTTGATAATTACCACTTGCCACAAGAAATTCTAAAAAACGACTTATCGGCAGATTTGTAATGGTGAATAAATTATTAAACTCAATTCCAAATTGCTCCCGTAGCACCTTTTTATAATCTCTTTCGAGAGTAGACTGATCTCCTGGAATTCCAATACCAGTGGGATTATACACCAAATTTAACCTCAACTCAGAATTTTCCGTTCCATAACCTACATCATTCAGCATTTTCAATGCTCGTATACTATCATTAAAGACACCTTTTCCTCTTTGAGAATCGGTATTTTTTTCTGTATAGCAAGGCAGTGAAGATACCAACTCAACTTTATTGCTCTCGAAGAAGTGTGGGAGATGGTTATACTTTCTATGGGCAACAATAATTGTTAGGTTACATCTTACAATTACTTTCCTTCCTCTAGCTCTAATTTCTTTCACGAACCACTCAAAATTAGGGTTCATTTCTGGAGCTCCTCCGGTTAAGTCAACTGTGTGGCAATCAGATGATTCAATTGCCTCAAGACATTGCTCCATTGTCTCTTTTGACATAACCTCTTTTCTATCTGGTCCAGCATCAACGTGGCAGTGTTCACATACCTGATTGCACATCTTACCGAGATTGATCTGCAAGATCTCAATACCTTTAGATTTAAGTGGAAATAATTGTTGATTCTTTAATTTATCGTCAAAACTCTCCAGTCCAGAATTCTCAATCAAATTAATTTGTTCTTCCCCAGACGATAAAAAATGGTTCTGCGCTTTTAACGATTTATGCCTTAAAATTTCCATTCATGTTTTTTAAAATCTAATGCAAAAGAGGAGTTCACTAAAATAATAGGGCTCTTTTAATTAAATGCGATTTTCATCTTTTTTTTGTGAAAACAATTTTACCCTCCAGTCTGACCAGTGATACTTTTTTGCGAACAAGAATAGCAATAATGGTTGAATTATAAAGAGAGTAATTAATACCTCGAAAATTTGTGGAGGTCCTGAAATACTTTTGAAAAGAGCATCAGTTTGAAATGCTTGCCAATCATTCGTGACAATAACAGAGGCAAAAATATTATTTGCGGCATGATAACCCAATGATAACTCAAGACCTCCATCCATTTCAGTAATTACACCCAAGAAAAGACCTGTTACGATATAAAATAGAATAAAGAATTTTCCCAGTTCGATAATCTCTGGATTAGAACCGTGCATTAAACCAAATAGAATTCCAGTTATCAAAATTCCAATCCAACTTGCAGGAAAAATCTTCCCTAATTGCTGAAATAAATACCCCCTAAATAGCACTTCTTCAACAGAGGTTTGTAACACTAAAAGTGTTGCCGAGAGCATTAATAAAAAAATAAAGTTCGCGATATCCAGATTGTAAATCAACTTGGAACCCATGATTACATCCAATAATAATAGTATCCCAAGAAGAGACATCCATATGCTAAAAGAGAATATGATCCTTCTCCAATCGATCTTATCCCTTGATGTAAGTAATTTCAAAAATGGTCTTTTGTGAATCGTAGGATAAACCAAACCTATCATACCAAATACAACTGCAAAGGGAGCGAGTAAAAGTGCAAAAAGGACGTTCTTATTAACTTCAGCGCCTGGATTGATCATTGAAAAACCAAATCCTTCTAAAGCAATTATCTGAACCGTAAATTGGGAAATTATGAATGTGAAAATGATTAGCGTGATCATGAAGAATGTAGAAGCTACATTTCCTTTTTCCTTTCTGCCGAGTTGATAAAAACTCATTTTAGTGGAACATCTCCTTCATTCGTTGAAAGAAACCCTTGTCTCTGTGATCAGGATCCGGTTGGAAATTTGGGCTGTCCTTTAATCGCTCCAATATCTCTTTTTCTTCTTTCAATAGTTTCTTTGGTGTCCAGACATTTATGTGTACGAACTGATCTCCTTCACCATATCCTTGGATATTAGGAAGTCCTTTTCCCTTGAGACGAAGAATTTTTCCTGATTGCGTTCCTGGCTCTACTTTAATCTTAGCTTTTCCTGTAACCGTTGGTATCTCAAGAGATGTTCCAAGAGCAGCATCTATAAAACTTATATATGCTTCGTAATGTAAATGCTCTTCATCCCTTCTTAATTCTTCATGATGAATCTCCT
>JALRKF010000038.1 GCA_023254905.1 Crocinitomicaceae bacterium
TGGTAGAGCAAAACACTGGAACAGATTCGAGCTAGTATCTCTTGTCCTTGCAGGTTTAGCAACACCACTCGTTTTCTCTGTACACTCGATCGTATCATTTGACTTCGCTACTTCGGTTATTCCTGGATGGCACACGACAATATTCCCTCCTTACTTCGTAGCGGGAGCTGTATTCTCAGGATTCGCAATGGTACAAACACTATTATTGGTCATGCGAAAAGCAATGAATCTTGAAAATTACATTCACACAAAACACGTGGAGTACATGAATATCGTAATCATGGTAACAGGTTCGATCGTAGGTACTGCATATATCACAGAGCTTTTCATTTCGTGGTATTCCGGAGTTGAGTATGAAGCGTATGCATTTTTAAACAGAGCAACTGGTCCGTACTGGTGGGCATACTGGTCAATGATGACTTGTAATGTTATTTCTCCGCAATTGATGTGGATAAGAAGGTTAAGAAGAAGCTTACTTTTTACTTTTATTATCTCGATAGTAGTAAATATTGGAATGTGGTTTGAACGTTACGTAATAATCGTAACATCTCTGCACCGCGATTATTTGCCTTCCTCCTGGAGTATGCATTACCCAAGTCATATTGATATTGGGGTGTATATAGGAACAATTGGAATTTTCTTTGTATTCTTCTTGTTGTTCGCCAGATACTTCCCTGTACTTGCCTTAAATGAAGTAAAGACAATTTTGAAATCATCCGGTGAGTATTATAAAAACCTTCCTGATGGACACAAAGAAGAAACGGCAGTAACAAAAGAAGAAAAGCCTACTAGCTCGAAGAAAGAATCTAAAGAAGACAAGAAAACCGACGACAAGGGCAAAAAATCAGTTAAATCGGCGGCAAAGAAACCAGCTTCTCCAAGAAAGAAAAAGGACGATAATAACGACTCTAAGTAATATTAACGATAATCAGATAACATGTCAGATACAGTAATATATGCAATGTATGACGATGACGAAGTACTAAAAGACGGTGCTAAAAAGTTGGTGTCAAAAGGTGTGAAAGTATCAGAAGTATTCTCTCCGTTCCCAATACACGGAATTGATCCAATTATTGGAATCAAGAATACACGTCTAGGAATTATGGCGTTTATATATGGATTGACAGGTTTGACATTGGCCACTATTGGTATGCGTTATTTCATGATCGTAGACTGGCCAATGAATATTGGTGGTAAACCGAGTTTCTCATATATTGAGAATATTCTTTCATTTATCCCAATTTCTTTTGAATTCACTGTTCTCTGTGCAGCACACGGAATGGCGATTACCTATTTACTCCTTAATAAAACACTTCCAGGGATGCCTGCAAGTAATCCAGATCCAAGAACGACAGATGATAAGTTTGTAATCGAATTAAGAACATCAGAAAATACAAAATATTCTGCGAAAGACCTGGAGAAAATGTTGAAGGAAACGGGTATGATCGAAATAGATCAAAGAGAGATTAAATAATTTTTCAATCGAAAAAGATTAAGATGAAAATTAAATTCAAATTGGTTGGAGGGTTCACAATACTATCAGCAACATTTCTGTTAAGCTCATGTGTAAGTGATCCTGATAGTGCAGGACTCGAATATATGCCTGACATGTATAGATCAGCTGCTGTTGAGGCTTATGTTGATTACGGGCAAATAAAGGAACGTATGAATCCGGAATTAAAGGAAAAAATTTCTGCGAAGGTACCACCTTTCGGAACGATACCTTATGTTGGACTAGATTCTGGTGATGTAAGTTTAATGATGCCATATTACAGAAAACCGAATACAGCCTTTAAGCTCACGCATGGATTGTTTGGCATGGATTACTCAGCTCAAGATGAATATGAAGCTGCTGTCTCGGATAAAAATCCAATGAAAATTACTGCAGAGAACTTTGATGCTGTAATGGACAGTGGAAAAAAGCTTTATACTACTTATTGTCTTCATTGTCATGGAGAAAAGGGAGATGGAAATGGACCAATGGTGCAAAGCGGAGCATATGCTGGAGTTGCAAACTATGCGAATGTTAAAGATTTGAGTGACGGACAATTATTTTACTCGATCTATTATGGAAAAGGGGCAATGGGTGCACATAGCTCATTAGTTAATAAAAAAGAGATCTGGACTTTAGTGCACTATATCAGAAAATTTCAGGATGCAAACTACGGGCCGGGAGCAGCAACTGCTGCGCCAGCTGATACAATTCAATAAGAACTAACTAAGATTAACAAGCGACAGATGGAATTCAAAATAACAAGTAAAGCTAAAACGGTCACAACAGTTCTGATGGTTGTGGGGCTACTCGCTTCTATACTAGGAATTGTCATGAATGCTGGAGATCATCATTTGTTTACACGCATTATGGCAAATGGTCTTGTAAACAGTTTTTTCTTTTTCTCATTAGGTTTAGGAGCGCTGTTTTTCCTTGCATTGCAATATGCTACAGAAACTGGATGGTATGCTTCAGTAAAGAGAGTAATTGAAGGTATCGCTGGGTTCTTACCGTACGGTATTGGATTTTTGGTACTTGTTTTAGGAGTACTTTCTTTAACTCATGGCGGTCACATTTATACATGGATGGACCCTGAAACTGTAAAACATGATGCAATCATTCAAGGAAAGTCTGCTTACCTGAACCTTCCATTCTTCTGGGTCAGAACAATTGCTTACTTAGCTACTTACTACCTTTTCTGGACAGGATTCAGAAAAAGATCATTAGAAGAAGATAGAGTAGGAGGTACAGAAATTCATTTCAAAAACTACAAAAGAGGTGCGTTGTTCTTAGTATTCTTTGCTGTATTTAGTTCGACTTCTTCTTGGGATTGGTTGATGTCAATCGACGTTCACTGGTTCTCGACACTATTTGGATGGTATACATTCGCTGGGATGTGGTGTTCAACCATGGTAGTTCTAGTAATAACTATTTTATACCTTAAAAAACTAGGTTACCTTCCGAAAGTAAATGACTCCCATATCCATGATATTGGTAAGTGGACATTCGCAACATCATTTTTGTGGTCTTATTTATGGTTCTCCCAATTCATGTTGATTTGGTATGCCAACATAGGTGAAGAAGTAGCTTACTACATGGCTAGGATAGAAAATTTTCAAATTCTATATTTCTCTATGTTCGTAATTAACTTTGCATTCCCGATGTTAATACTTATGTCGAGAGACGCAAAAAGGAATGCTGGAATTTTAACATTGGTTGGACTTATTATTCTCGCTGGTCATTGGTTGGATGTTTATATAATGGTTTCAGCTGGATCTTTAGGTGCAAATGCGCATATTGGTTTGTTAGAGCTTGGCATGGTTGTGCTAATGTTGGGGCTTTTTATAAGAGTTGTTCTTATGAATTTAACAAAGGCACCTTTAACCCCGGTAAATCACCCATTCTTGGACGAGAGTGTACACCACGAAATATAAAAAAGTTTAGACACAGATAATTTTGGATAAATGGTAACGAAATTGATCACATTAGGAGTAATTGTTTTAGGTGTTATTGCACTTGCACAGCTCATGAGAATTTATGAGTTGACTTCGAAGTTACGAAAGACCGGTGAACATGAAATTAGTAACCGAGATAATAAGATTAATGCAAAGTTATGGGTTGCCTTTATGGTTTTCTTGTATGCAGGATTCTTCTGGTTAATGTTGGAATATGGTTGGACAGGTCGTGGGGATGCAGCATCAGTTCACGGGGCTAATCTTGATTGGTTGCTCAATCTGAACTTCGTAATCATCATCGCAGTATTCTTCTTGACGAACACACTCCTTTTCATGTTTTCTTATAAATATGTGAAGGAACCTGGAGTTAAAGCGTTTTACTATCCACACAATAATAAATTAGAGATGCTGTGGACGGTGGTTCCTGCTTGTGTTCTTGCTGTAATAATTATTTTGGGACTTCAAAGTTGGACAGATGCTACAGGAAAATCAAAACCAGAGGCTATTAGAGTTGAGCTTTTTTCGAAGCAGTTTGATTGGACAGCCCGATATTCTGGAGAAGACAATACGCTTGGTCGGCACGATTACAAATTAACAAATGACGAGAATAACCCACTCGGATTATTGACAGCAGAAACAATCAAGTCGGCTATTGAAAATATGGAAGCATCAATGGATGCAATCGAGTCTGAATTGAATAATGATTCCATAATGATGGTTCCTAAGGATAGAGCATCCAAAGAAACAGACCTTTCGAGAAAGTCAAGATTAATCCGTTTGCTGCATCAGATGGAAGGTAGACACGATGCGAAAAACGATAATCAAGTATATGATGATGTGATTCAAACGGATACGTTGTATTTGTGCAAGGGAAAAGAGTATGAGTTTAATTTCCGATCGAAAGATGTTATTCACTCGGCATATTTCCCACATTTTAGAGCGCAAATAAACACTGTCCCAGGAATGGTGACTAGATTCAAATTTATACCAAGTAAAACAACAGCAGAGATGAGAGTTGAGAGAATGCAAGAGGATTTCAACTTCATTCTCATGTGTAACAAGATTTGTGGAGGAGCACATTACAAAATGAAAATGATGGTTGTTGTAATGGAAGAAGAGGATTATAATAATTGGTGGGATGCTAAGAAAAAAATGACATTTAGAAGCACGTTTTTTGCATCTGATGATTCAGAGACTGCTTCGGGCGAAGAGTCAATGACATCCACAGATAGTAATGCCCTAGTTGATTCTACGGCTACAGCAATGAATTAATAGAAACAAGTTATTTAATTAAAACTAGATAGAATGGCGGCAGTATCGCACGAAGCACACGGACATAACGATCATGGACACCACCATGAGGAAAGTTTTGTATCCAAGTACATTTTCAGCCACGATCACAAAATGATAGGTAAGCAGTTTTTAATAACTGCTGTATTTATGGGAGTGGTAGCAATGTTGTTATCAATTTTATTCAGGATACAACTTGCATGGCCTGGTGAAAGCTCAGATTTTCTCAGTTTTTTCCTTGGTGAGCAATGGGCTCCAGAAGGAGTACTTTCAGAAGACATGTATTTGGGATTAGTCACAATTCATGGTACTATAATGGTTTTCTTCTTGTTGACAGGTGGTTTATCGGGAACCTTTTCGAACATATTGATTCCACTTCAATTGGGTGCGCGAGATATGGCTTCTGGTTTCTTGAATATGTTATCATATTGGTTCTTTGCACTATCGTCGCTCCTAATGTTCTCATCTTTATTTATTGAATCTGGTCCAGCAATGGCCGGTTGGACAATCTATCCACCGCTATCTGCCCTACCACAGGCAATTAGCGGTTCGGGCTTAGGGATGACACTTTGGTTGTTCTCAATGGTTATATTCATTGCCGGCTCATTAATTGGATCATTGAATTATATCGTTACAGTTTTAAACCTAAGAACTAAAGGGATGACAATGACAAGAATGCCGCTTACGGTTTGGGCTTTTTTCGTCACTGCTATACTCGGAGTTTTATCCTTCCCTGTTTTACTTTCTGGATCGTTATTACTTGTGATGGATAGATTAGCAGGTACAAGTTTTTATTTATCAGATATTATTGTTGGGGGTGAAATGCTTACGAATACTGGTGGATCTCCAATACTATTTCAACACTTATTTTGGTTTTTAGGTCACCCTGAGGTATACATAGTACTTTTACCTGCACTTGGGCTATCTTCAGAAATTATTTCAACAAATTCTAGAAAACCAATCTTTGGATACCGAGCAATGATAGGTTCTATACTCGCTATTGGATTCTTGTCATTCATAGTTTGGGGTCACCATATGTTCGTAACAGGGATGAATCCTTTCCTAGGAAGTGTTTTTGTATTTACGACGTTACTTATTGCAATTCCTTCCGCGGTCAAAGTGTTTAATTATATTACTACATTATGGAGAGGGTCAATTGTATTCACTCCAGCGATGCTATTTGCAATTGGTTTAGTTTCAACCTTCATCACTGGAGGTGTAACAGGAATTATATTAGCAGATTCAGCACTAGATATCACAACACATGATACTTATTTCGTTGTGGCTCATTTCCACATCGTAATGGGTATGTCAGCGGTGTTGGGAATGTTCGCAGGAGTTTATCATTGGTTTCCAAAAATGTATGGTAGAATGATGAACACTCGTTTAGGATTTGTGCATTTTTGGATTACTTTAATTGGAGCATATGGTGTATTTTTCCCAATGCACTTTGTAGGACTTGCTGGTGCTCCGAGACGTTACTATGATTACTCTGTATATGCCAATTTCGATGGGGATTCCTATGCGATGATCATGGACTTAAATGTAATCGTTACAATGTTTGCAATTTTTGCAGCATTGGGTCAGCTGTTATTTTTGTTCAACTTCTTCTACAGTATTTACAGAGGACCTAGATCTGTTCAAAATCCATGGAAATCAAATACTCTTGAGTGGACCACACCAGTAGAACATATTCATGGAAACTGGCCGGGTGAACTTCCTACGGTTCATAGATGGCCTTATGATTATTCTAAGCCAGGCGCAGAAGATGACTTTATCCCTCAAAATGTTCCATTAGCCGATGGTGAAGAGGAGCATTAATTAATATGATATTTTGAAAGAGCCCTCCAACTTGGAGGGCTTTTTGTATTTTTAAAGGGTAACTGATTGTAAGTGGAAGATTCATTTGATTATAGAGAGCAAGCCGAAAATCATAATGATCAAGATTATGACAAGGTATTACGCCCGAAACGACTAGAAGACTTTACGGGACAGCCAAAAGTTGTTGAAAATCTTGAGATTTTTGTAAAAGCTGCGACCTTGAGAAATGAACCGTTAGATCATGTTTTATTGCATGGGCCTCCAGGATTAGGAAAGACAACTCTCGCTAATATTATTGCGAACGAACTCGGTGTAAACTGCAGAGTAACTAGTGGGCCGGTTTTGGATAAACCAGGAGACCTTGCAGGTTTATTAACCAATCTTGATCGTGGAGATGTTTTATTCATTGATGAAATACATCGTCTGAGTCCAGTTGTTGAAGAGTACCTTTATTCTGCTATGGAAGACTATTCTATAGATATAATGATAGATAGTGGACCCAATGCCAGAACGGTACAAATTGGATTGAATCCATTTACATTGATTGGAGCGACAACAAGATCTGGCTTACTTACATCTCCGCTTCGCGCTCGATTTGGAATTAACTCTAGGTTGGAATATTACGATTCAAAGACTTTAACTCTGATTGTTGAACGTTCGGCAGGGTTGTTGGATATACCAATTAAGGAAGAAGCGTCATATCAAATTGCTAGCCGAAGTAGAGGGACACCGAGAATTGCAAATGCCCTTCTCAGAAGAGTGCGTGATTTCGCACAAATTAAAGGTGATGGAACTATTACATTAGATATCACAGATTTAGCTCTCAATGCATTAAATGTCGATAAAAACGGATTAGATGAAATGGACAATAAGATTCTTTCCGTAATAATAGATAAATTTCAAGGAGGGCCTGTTGGTATCACGACCGTTGCTACGGCAATAGGTGAGAATGCGGGGACTATCGAAGAGGTTTATGAGCCATTTCTTATCCAGGAAGGTTTCTTGATGAGAACTCCAAGAGGAAGAAAGGTTACGGAAAAAGCATTTAAACATCTTGGTAAAGACAAAGGTTGGTCACAAGGAGGACTATTCTGAAAATGGATAAGCAAGCTCCTACCAAATTAATTAAATCAAAAGCTCTTGAATTAGGCTTTTCCTATTGCGGGATATCGAAGGCTACATTTCTGGATAATGAAGCAAAACGATTAGAGGAATGGTTAAAAAGAGGATATCAAGGTAAGATGTCCTACATGGAAAATCATTTTGATAAGAGGCTGGACCCGAGATTACTTGTAGATGGTGCAAAATCAGTAGTTTCATTAATGTTGAATTACTATACTGATGAGCAAAATAAAGATCCCGAATCGCCAAAGATTTCAAAGTATGCATACGGCCAAGATTATCACCATGTAATTAAGCGTAAACTTAAAGAGCTAGTCTCTTTTATAAAAAGCGAAATTGGAGAGGTGAATGGCAGAATATTTGTGGATTCGGCGCCCGTTATGGATAAAGCTTGGGCTGAACGAAGTGGTTTAGGATGGATAGGAAAAAATGCAAACCTAATTCACCCAAAAAGTGGGTCTTTCTTTTTCATAGCTGAACTCATTCTTGATCTAGAACTAGAGGAGGACGGCCCAATGAAAGATTATTGTGGAACGTGCACCCGATGTATCGATGCTTGTCCTACAGACGCCATAGTGGAGCCATATGTTGTGGATGGATCAAAGTGTATTTCTTACCTTACTATTGAACTGAAAGACAAGATAATTCCGAGTGAGTTTAAAGGGAAAATGGATAGCTGGATGTTTGGATGTGATGTTTGTCAGGATGTTTGTCCTTGGAATAAGTTCTCAAAAAAACATAACATAACACAGTTTCAACCACACGAAGATCTTTTAAAACTTAATAAATCGGATTGGGATGATTTGACGGAAGAGGTGTTTCAAGAACTTTTCAAAAAGAGCGCTGTGAAACGGACAAAATTTAATGGTCTCAAAAGAAACATTGAGTTTTTGTCGAAATAATTCGTTTTTATATTTAACTATTGAATAAAAAAAGGGAGCATCATGCTCCCTTCAATTTCATTAAAAATCTATCTATCCAAATAACCATTTGACTAAATCATTACCATTCGCATAGAGGACAAGACCCATAAGCAGGATGAATCCAACATATTGTGCATATTCTAGCACTTTTTGCGGGGCCTCTCTTCCAGTGATCATCTCATAAAGTAGAAAAACCACGTGTCCTCCATCTAATGCAGGAATGGGCAGTATATTCATAAATGCCAAAATAATTGATATTAGTGCAGTAGTCAACCAGAATTGATGCCAATCCCAAATAGGGGGGAACATGTTTCCAATTGCGGCAAAGCCACCAATAGAGCTTGCACCTTTTTTTGTGAATAAAAATTTCAGCTGACTCACATAGTTATTCAAGGTCATTGTGCCTCTCTTGATACCTTTACCTATACTTTCGCCAAAACCATAAAATGCTGTTGATACCGCACTTGTATCAATGAACTGAAAGGTGCGCAGGAAACCCATTTGACCTGTCTCCTTAATAGAAGCTTTAAGCTGCAAAGTATCTTCCCCTCTCAAAATATCAACATCTACATTTGACCCTTTAAATTTGTACTTAGCATAGTCAACGTCGTCGTCATATTTAGTTTCAATATCATTGATCGAGAGAAACTTATCACCTACTTTAAATCCTGCATTAAGCATTGAGGAGTCTGTTGGATCGAAGCCTTCGATCTTTAATGATTGAGAACGTAAATTTACAACGGGAATGGCTCCCTCACTAAATAGTTCGTATTCTAGTCCGTCGGGCAGTGGCAGCTCCTCAATCTCACCACTTGGGCGTTGCACTTTTAGTCTATCAATTCCACGAATAAATGCGTTATTGATATCGTTGGTATGAATTACTTTTTCTCCATCTACTTCTACGATAAGGTCTCCTGAACGAAGATTGTACTTTTCCATAAATGGATGAATACTCATACCAGCCTTCAATTTGTCTGTATGTATTACCTCCTCTCCCCAGGTAAAAAATACCATTATGTAAATGAAATAGCCCAATAAAACATTCACAACAACACCCCCGACCATAATGATCAATCTTTGCCATGCAGGTTTTGCCCTGAACTCCCACTCTTTTGGGGGCTCTTTCATCTGCTCTGTATCCATTGACTCATCAATCATACCTGCGATTTTGACATAACCGCCTAGTGGTAACCAACCAATACCCCATTCAGTTTCACCAATCTTACGCTTGAAAAGTGAAAACCATGGGTTGAAGAATAGATAGAATTTTTCAACTCTTGTTCTAAAAAGTCTAGCAGGAAGAAAATGTCCAAGCTCATGTAAGAAAACCAGTATGGAAAGAGATAAAATTAGCTGCGCCGCTTTGATTATAAATATCATGTTCGTTATTGAATTGAAGAATGCAAATATACCTTTTTAACTGCTAGATTTTGTCGTTGAAACGTATTCGTTTTCGGTGAAATATGAGATAATTGCTTCCTTTAACAAATGTTGTTGTTCTTGGTGATCTAGCGATGGCAGACTTTTTATCAAATCAAAATGAGGCCAATTTTCCTCATCTCTTCCCTTAAATTGGTAAAATCCATAGGGCTCAAGAATAGTACAAATTGCGATATGCAAAAGATCTGTTTTTTCATTTTTATTGAACTCACGATGTCCAATTCCTAATTCATTCACTCCTATAAGGAATAGAATTGTCTGAACATCCATTCCTCCTCCAAATTCTCTCTCTAATTCCTCTTTTACCTCTTGGAATTTTAATTCAACTTCATAATCCATGTTTCGAAATTACGCAATCTATATTAGTGCAGAATCATACAGATTGGTTTTTATATTTTTTTATGAGATTCGTATCTTTAGATGAAAATTATGAAGATGAAAAAATATACACTCTTTACGCTTGTTCTTACAATGATGACTTTATTGTCATGTGGATCAGGCAACGATGAAAATAGACCAGAGGAAAACACATCAATTGAAGGCCAAACAGATGAAACTTCTTGTTTATTTCGATACAATGAAGGGACATCAAAATTGACTTGGACTGGATACAAGACAACAGCGAAGAAAGGAGTTCCCGGAAGTTTTAATGAGATAACAGTATCCAGTGAGCAAAATGAGGAACCTAAACGAGTAATAGAATCGATAAACTTTTCCATAAATACAAAGTCTGTTGAAACAAATGATGAAAGTCGAAATAAAAAGATTTCGGAATTGTTCTTCGATATTATGAATACACCTTTTATAGAGGGTAAGATCAAGGCATTGAAAGATGACGGGAAGGCAATATTTGAGATAATGATGAATAACATAACAATTGATGTAGAAGGAGAATACAAACTCAATGGTTCAATGTTCGAGTGGAGCACTAATATCGATGTTTCAGCTTGGAACGGTTTAATGGCTGTTGAATCGTTAAATGAGGCATGTAAGGATCTTCATGCAGGAGAAGATGGAGTTTCTAAAACCTGGTCTGAAGTAAACCTCTCACTAGAGTTGGAATTACTTTCAGATTGCGATTAACTTAAACAGTTAGTAAGAATTGAACTTCATCGATATTTTAATTGTTATTCTTCTTCTTTTTGCTTGCTGGAGAGGATTAAAGAAAGGCTTAATAATAGAATTATTTACACTTCTAGCTGTCTTCGCGGGGTTGTATGCGGCCATCCATTTTTCTGATTATCTAGCTGTTAAATTAAGAGAGGATGCTGATTGGGAATGGGAATATGTGCCAATTGTCTCTTTTGCTCTATGTTTTCTAGCTGTTGGCGCAATGGTTTATTTTGGCGGAAAGATGTTAGAAAAAGTTATTCAAGTGGTACAGCTTGGGATAATAAATAGAATAGCAGGTGCCGTGTTTTCTATTATCACCATGTTATTACTACTTGGAGGAATCATACTTATCTCGGATTCCTACGACCAACGTTCCGATATCCTTTCGGAGGAAACAAAGGAGAGTTCTCTGTTATATTATCCGATTTTAAGTATATCAAAGGTCTTTATACCAAAGATAGAGGAGAGTAGCTTCTACCTTAAAGAACATTTTCTCGAGCCAAAGGTGAAGAAGGGAAAATGAAAAGATATCTCTATTCAGTAATACTAATATTCTCTTTCACAGCATTGGGACAGAAATACGATATTGGCACTGCGCCTGCATGGCTTGAATTAAATGTTATAAAATATGGGCCATATATTGGTTTTCAGAGAGGTAAATACACTTTCCTTGAGTTCGGTGGAGAAGGACAATGGAAAAAGATTACCTTAAAGAAAACCATCGTTCAGGCTATACATACAGGGTTCAATTATAATATAAATCATAATGTTCTGGGATATGATCTGGGCTATTGGATAAGGCCAAATCGTTTTGGTTTAACTTTCGGGGGTAATATATTTTACCGAACAAACTTTATAACTGACAGATTCGGTATTGCTCCCGTAATTGGTTATAAAGTCTGGTTGTTGCATCTCCAAAGTGGTTATCACTTTATGTCTCGTCCTGAAACTGTATTTGAATTGAATAAATTTTTTATCTCAATACGATTTGGATTAATTAGTGATAGAGACTTTAAGTTAAAGAGAGATAAATAAATTACTCTGAAACAGCACTATGAGTGAAAAAAAGCTATCTTTGCCCTCCCAAAGTATATACTTATGGCAGTAGGAGTTAAAATATTTTCAGGAAGAGCTTCAGAGGAGTTGGCCATGAAGATTGCAAAGTCGTACGGGGTTGAGCTCGGGAATGTAATCATAAGTGAGTTCAGCGATGGTGAATTTCAACCGTCTTTTGAGGAAACTGTGAGAGGACAAGATGTTTTTATCCTTCAGTCCACTATGCCCCCAACTGAAAATCTTTTCGAGTTATTATTGATGATTGATGCAGCGAGAAGAGCTTCTGCCAGAAAGATTATAGCAGTAATACCTTACTTTGGGTTTGCGCGTCAGGACAGGAAGGACAAGCCAAGAGTTGCCATTGGTGCCAAGCTTGTAGCTAATATGTTGATGGCGGCTGGTGTAGATCGTGTGATGACCATGGATTTACATGCCGATCAGATCCAAGGATTCTTTGAAGTTCCTGTTGACCATTTGTACGGATCGACAATTTTCCATGAGGAGATAGAAAAAATGAACAATGGTAATTTGATTGTGGCAGCACCAGATGCTGGCGGAGCAAAACGCGCTAATTCCTATGCGAAGAGATACGACCTGGGTCTTGCGCTGTGCCACAAGCAAAGAAAGAAAGCCAATGTTGTGGGTGAGATGACAGTAATTGGAGATGTTAGTGGTAAGGATGTAATCCTAATTGATGATATGATTGATACTGCAGGGACTCTTACGAAAGCTGCCGATTTATTTATGGAGAACGGAGCGAACAGCGTAAGAGCATTTTGTACGCATGCCGTTTTATCGGGACCTGCTTATGAGAGAATCTCAAATTCTACGATCACTGAGTTGATTGTGACGGATACGATTCCATTAAAACAAACACATGAAAAAATAAGAGTTGTTTCGGTTTCTGATTTATTCGCGGATGTCATAAGACGCTTGCAGAGTAATCAGTCAATCAGCTCACATTTTGTAATATCATAACTTAAATAAATAAAAATGAAAAAAGCGCAATTGAGCGGTTCGATTAGAGCGAACGTAGGGAAAAAGGACGCTAAAGCATTGAGAAATGCTGGGTTAGTTCCTTGTGTGCTTTATGGAACAGGTGAACAGATCCACTTTTCTGTAAGGTCAGTAGATATTGAGAAGTTAATTTTTTCTCCAGATGTCTTTCAGATCGAGTTAGATTTGGACGGGACTAAGAAAATGGGAATCATGCAGGATCTTCAAATGCACCCAGTAAAGGACAAACCTCTTCATATTGACTTCCTTGAACTGCAGGATGACAAGAAAGTAAAAGTAATGCTGCCATTGAGAACTACTGGTTCAGCAATCGGTGTTATGAACGGGGGTAAACTAAGACAACCTTACAGAAAATTGAAGGTATTGGGATTACCAGCAGATCTTCCCGAGGCTATCGTGGTTGATATTACCAAACTCCGTATAGGTCACACGGTGAAGATCAATTCTTTGCCAGCTGAGAATATTGAATTTCTTGATCCGCAAACCGCTGTTGTGTTATCTGTGAAAATGGCACGTGGAGCAGTTGAAGAAGAAGAAGAAGAAGAATTGGAAGGAGAAGGAGAAGGAGCGGGAGAAGCAACCGAAGAGGCTGCAACTTCAGAGGAATAAAATCTAATATTTTGAAGAAAAGCCTGGTTTTTCCGGGCTTTTTTTATGTCTTAAAGTTTGATCGTTAGTTCTTGATCAATTCCTTCACTATAAAGCTTTGACCTCTTTTTAGCATTAAGCTGTATTGGCCAGTTGCAAGATTCGATAGATCGATCTTTACATTAGGGTCCTGCACGGTGAACACTTTTCTTCCAGCATGATCATAAATTGTAACTTCATCACCTTTTTCAACTCCCAAGATCAAGATTTGATCAACTGTAGGGTTTGGATAAATTGAAATTGTTTCCAAACCTTCTTCTAGAGTGCTTAGATCATCTATGTATCGTTGACCGTTAGAAATGAATTGCTCAGTAAGTCCTGCTTGATTCGTAACACGTATTGACACGTGATATACCTGACCATAGATTGGATTCGCCAAAACTTCCGAACAAGCTGTGCTTAATCCATTGTTTGTCCATCCAACCACATCGTCCACAGTTGGCAATGTTCCAATAGCATACTCGTATTCTAATATGTCTGAATGAATATCAAAAGCATCCCAGTTTGCGTTGACTGTATTGGTAGTGACCGTATCAATGTCAATCGCTAATCCATCGTTCAATAAATTGATCTCAGGTACTGTAAAGTCAAGAAGGAAGTATTCATCAGCTCTACTAGAAACGTTATTTGTGTTATCAATTACAATTGAAGCTGCCATTCCTGTTTGCGTGGCCCCAAGACTTTCAATCGATAGAAGGTCTCCTGTGCCTGCAGGAATGGTAACGTTATTGGATCTTGATCTGTACACATTCACGTTATCAAAGCTGACACTGCTTCCGGCTGTTCTAAGAGAAATAAATCCGCCTGACTGTAATGGTGTAGCATCAGTCCACGACCCTACAAACTCATTATCTACATATACTGTTATTTCACCTGTTGAGGGATCGTAAGTAGCCTTACAATTATATTCCTGGTCTGACACAATAGCAAAAGGAAAGTCCGCTTCTAGAGTAAAGATGTCATTGTCTACAGAATAGATTTGTACTTTATCATCTGTTTGACGCAGAAAGACAAAATAGGAATTCCCTCTGTTCGGAAGATTTGGGTTGTCACAGAAGAAGTGTAATCCTGCTCTTTGGTTCGTACTAATACCATTAAATGTTTGCGTCCACTCATAAAGATAGGAAGTCGAATTATCTTGATTCACAGAGATGTATGCATTAGAGTTCGGTTCTGTATCGTCAGCGAAGAGATAAGTTCCGTTATCAAGAGTAAATGTTCCAGTAACCTGATTCCAGTTATTATCATTAATGTCGAAGCTTTCTAATGTAAAACCTTCGGATCCTTCAGAAAACCAATCATTAGGGGTAAGAGAGTTTTTAGCTACCAAATAATAACTTTCACTAACTCCACTTCCCGCATCAGTATCTACAAACTGAATTGTAAAGTCATCGGTATACCATGTAGCTGGCTGATTGATCTGTGTAGTAGGCGGTGTTTGATCACCAACCGTAGAAGTCCAGCTTGCAGCCCAACCTGGCGCAGTGGTTGCACAATCAGATCGAAATTCAATTGTTAAAGCATTACCAGTTGATGTGATAGACCCTGGAGAATTAGTTCCTGTGTAGACACCAACTAAAGGTGCATCTATGGTATTCCCATCATAAATAAAGACATAGTCCCAGTCAAGCTCAACATTGAAGGAGGAGAAGTTAAGGGTTACATCTTGTGCGTTACTAGGTTCAATCACCCAAATCATTCTTTCATCATCAGCGTAATCGGCTCCAGCACCTCCTGTGTCAAAGAAGTTACCCGTTGCTGCTGTTAGACTCACTATTGAAGGGTTGTTGTTGATTAATCGGTAGTAAAGCTCCCAATCCCAATTAATTCCTGGATCAGTGTGCGTCTGATTTGCGTAGTGTTGATGACCTTTAATCTTAGTGCAATTACCAAGTACTTGTACAGTAGAACTCGCATCTCCAAAATAAGTTCGTTTTGGAGGTATCCCATAACCACTATTCACAACATCTCTGCTTAGATCTGCAGAAGAATTATACATTGCCATAGTGTACCAGCTTGGATCACTAACAAATCCTTCATGCTCATAACCTATTGTGTATGGATTTTCTGTCCCTACATGCCACGCTTTTTCAGCCTCATTTACCATTTGCGTTACTTGTCCATCCGAACTTCTAATAACATAGTGCGCTGAAACACCTGCGCTACAATTCTGGAACCAAGAGATACATCCTGAATAGGACCCTTGCACCGTATGAATTGTAATTGCAGAAATTGCTGTTCCGGATCTAGAACTAAAATTACAAGTTGCTGCTGGATTCCATAGTGCTGGTCCGTAGTCAGCAGTTTTATCCAGGTTTAAAGGAGTGTAATGCGCTCCATGATCATTCATTATACCATGATTTGTAAATCGAATTGATTCACCAAAAAGGATATCACAGTTCTCTTCACCGAATAATTGATTTAGATCGTAATTATGTGGAGTAAAGTTGTGTAAAGAAGAAAATTCAATATCTGTCATTAAGAGAATTACCTGAGAAGTCTGCAAATCTCTCGCTAAACGGTTAACAACACCATCATCAGGAATCTCCGATAACTCTTCCAATACCCAACGCACGTTTTCTTCAGTTGGTAACGTGATACCTTCTTGAGCAAACAGCATGCTTACCGCTTTTGCGTATGCCTTTACTTGGATTATCGCTGACTGCTTTTGTGCGTTCACAGATACTCCTGAAAGCTTTGATACCTTTTTACCGTTTTCAATGAAATAGTTCTGACCGTTGTCATGTAATCCCATGATCCCATAGGCCATTGGCATACCGTTACAGGCTGGCATTTCGTTTTTCAAATGTCGCATGTGTGTATTTGTCCAGGAAACGGCTTCTAATAATCCTTTTGGAACAATAGGGTTTTCTGCATATGCAGAATTAAAATTAATATTGGCGCTTTGTCCAAAAGCTAAAGTGGAAATAATTGTGAAGAGTAGTGCAAGAAGTCTCATCTATTACATAGTTAGATATTCTCACAAATATACATCAGGAATAGGCAAGAATGCAATTACTTTTTATCCATTTTCCGACGTTTTTCCAACCATTCGGGACGCTTACGATTACTCATATCCGTTTTCTTTTGGCCAATCAACTTTTCTGCAAGGTCTGGTCTTTTTGCTTTATTCAATGAATCACGAATAAACTTGAAGTTTTCGCGCTTGTACCAGAAGAAAAATCTGCGCTGATTTAATTTATCTGATTTGTCTTTAACAGTATCGATCGGTTGTAATGTGTAGGGATGCACTCCGCTATAGTAAATCACAGTTGCTACTGTCATTGGTGTTGGCGTAAAGTCCTGCACTTGCTCTAGTTTGAAGCCCATATCTTTCGTTTCAACGGCAAGGTTTGCCATGTCGACATCCTCACATCCTGGGTGAGAAGAGATGAAATATG
>JALRKF010000041.1 GCA_023254905.1 Crocinitomicaceae bacterium
GGGTGTTCGGTCATATCTGATTGTTTCTTCATGGATCTTGCCTCTTTGGGTGAAAACAATAACATGTCAGTTAAACTCTATCCGAACCCCGCTAAAAACTATCTCTACATTGAGCATAATTTGAATGAAATAAATTATAAAGTGTTTGATGCAAGCGGGAGAATCGTACTTGAAAATGGTATTGATGAAAAAATTGACTTGATAAACATTGACGAAGGAGTATATTATATTCACTTCGAAGCAAACAATATTCAATTCACAGAGGTTTTTGTTGTTACGAAATAATCGACTCGTTACTCAATTTCGATTGCTTTAATTTATCGCGTCAAAAAGTCATAGATAACCTTTAGGGTAAAAGGACTAAACGATTCTATTCTTCCGTTGGGGATCAAATTCGTATATTTGGGGATGCTTAGAACTATGAACACTCTCTTATTTTTCCTTCTCCTATTCCCCATCCTTTTGTTTGGCCAGAATTCATCCACAAAACTGTTTTTACAGTCGGGAACTTACGACATCTCCGAAAATTTTAACACAATCTCACTGAATAATTTCACCGAACGCGAAAAAAATCGTGGCGAGGTTTTTAGGGTTGTCTCTTTCAAACAAACACCGGCGAAAAAAGAACGGGATGTTTTAAGTAGTAAGGGTGTTGAACTTCTCAATTACATTCCTAGTAAATCTTATTACGCAAAAATTGACATTAGTCGTCTTGATGAAGTGAAATCATCGAAGAATATACTTGCGATAACAGCAATCCATACAAAGTTTAAACTTTCACCGGAGTTAAATGCTGGCTTTTATCCAGACCATGCCAGGATTGGGAATGATGTTCTATTGGAAATTTCATTCTTCAAGGGATACCGCAGTCAAGTAAAACAACAAGTTACAATTCTTGGTGCTGTTATTAGAGAAGAAATTGGTAATGACGCATTCGTTGTTCAAATACCGATCAGCAATCTTCCTGAAATATACAGTTGTCAAGCGTGTTACTTCTTTAAGTGTATTTCACCTACAGGAGAACCGGAAAATATTGCGGGTAGAACGAATCACAGAAGTAACTTCTTGGCATCCGATTACACGAGTGGCCTGCATTATGATGCGACTGGTGTAACAATCATGATGCAGGATGATGGTTATATAGGTGAACATATTGATTACAAAGGGAGAATTGACCAATCTGGTTGTACTTCATGCAGCACAAACCCTGCAAACGATCATGGAGACCACGTTGCGGGAACAATAATGGGTGCTGGAAATATTGACCCAGCAACAAAAGGAATGGCCTTTGGTGCTAACCTACTTGTTTACGGCAGTGGAAACGGTAACTACACTCAGGTTCCAACACTTTATGCAACTGAAGGATTAGTTATTACTTCTAAAAGCTACAGCGCCGGTTGTAATGGCGGCTATGATAATCTTGCGAGAAGTCTAGACGAAATGACCAATGACTTGAATTCTATCATCCACATTTTCTCTGCGGGTAACTCCGGGCAAGACGACTGTGGATATGGTCCTCAAGGCTGGGGGAATATCACAGGAGGTCACAAATCAGGAAAGAATGTAGTGGCAGTTGGAAACTTGACAACTTACGATAACATCAATAGCTCTAGCAGTCGTGGGCCGGCAACAGATGGACGAATAAAGCCGGATATTTGTGGTGTTGGCACATCTGTATATTCTACTGAACCTGGAAATGTGTACGGTGTAAAAACAGGAACATCTATGTCTTGTCCTGGAGTAGCGGGAACTATAGGGCAGTTGTATGATGCCTACCGTGATCTCAACGGTGGAGACAACCCAACATCTGGTTTGATCAAAGCGGCTGTACTGAACACTGGAGAGGATCTAGGAAATCCTGGCCCTGACTTCGTGTATGGCTGGGGAAGAATCAACGCGAGAGCTGCTTACGAATTACTTCGGGATGGAAATTATGTCCGTGACACAATTACACAAAATGAAAACGAATCTATAATAATTAATGTCCCTGCTGCCACAAAAGAACTCCGCGTGATGTTGTATTGGACAGATGTTGAGGGCAGTACTAGCGCTCAATTCGCATTGGTAAATGACATTAACATGTTTGTTGTTTCGCCAACTAATGACACATTATATCCTTGGGTGCTAGACCACACGCCTATTGTTGCCAATCTGACGGCCCTTGCAGAGAGAGAAAGAGATAGCATCAACAACATGGAGCAGGTAACAATTGATAATCCTACAGCCGGAACGTACGAAATAAATATTGATGGATTCAATATTCCGCAAGGACCTCAAGAATATTTTGTCGTTCACCAATTCGTGCGTGATGAAATCACAATTACGTACCCAATTGGTGGTGAAGGGTTCGACAACCCGGGAACTATTCCGATCAGATGGGATTCCCCGGTAACTATTACTGATTTCACTTTAGAGTATTCATTAGACAATGGTACAACTTGGGACCTGATAAACACGGCCCCTGCGGATCAACGTTATTTTAACTGGGCGGTGCCAGGAGGGACTCAAACTGGTTTAGCAAAAATTCGCATTACTAACGGTTCTGCTGTTGATGAATCTGATTCAACTTTTTCCATTATTACTACTCCTGATAACTTAACGATTGAATGGGCATGCCCAGATTCATTGAAGTTTACATGGAACGAAGTAACAACGGCTAGTGGCTATGAAGTATCTATGCTTGGTGCAAAGTACATGGACAGTATTGCTTCACCAACTATGAATTCTGTAGTACTTCCTATTTCGGCAACAGATACTACTTGGTTAAGTGTTCGCTCTCTTGGAGCGGATGGAGCGCGAGGTGAAAGAGCAATTGCAATTGAAAAGCTTCCAGGTCAGTTTGGTTGTTTATGGAGTGATCCGATTGCTGACTTCACGACTGAATGTGAAGATCAGGCTCAGAACCACTGCTTCCTTGTTACCAGCAGTGCAATGAATGTTGATCAGTCTGCCAACTACACATGGTATTTCCCTGGATCCAGTTCAACAACTGTCAATCAGGATAGTGTGCTCGTGTGCTATGATGCAACCGGAACTTATGATGCAGCAATGGTTGTTGGTAATGGCTTTGGGACGGACTCAATCTTCATCGCAAATTATGTAAATATTATCCCGACCCAAGGAATCTCATATTTAGAAAGTTTCGAAAACTACACAAGTTTAAATGCTACAGCCAATTGGGAAATTGATAACCCTAATGGACAAGGGTTTGCATTAACTACTTCAGCAGCTCTAACCGGTACAAATTCAGTAAGATTGAATAATTTCGGACAAGCAGCAGGAAGAGTTGATCAGTTAATTTCCGGACCGATTGACCTTTCTGTAATAGATGGAGCGGCCGGTGAAACGGTAACCCTTAGCTTCCGATATTCTTACCGTAAAAGATACGCTGGCAACACTGAGGTCCTAAGATTAAAGGTTAGAGCTGGTTGCGACGGGTCCTGGGCAACAAGAAAAACAATCCAAGGACAATTCCTGTCGGACGTAGACATCAACGCCTATTGGACACCGACAGCTGATTCTCACTGGGTAACAGTGCATGTCACTAATATCACTTCCCAATATTGGGGAGATAATTTCCAGTTCATGTTTGAATTTACAAGTGACGGGGGTAACAATCTGTATATCGATGATATCAACATATACAAAGGTGATCCATCTGACGATTTAATTGCGGGATTACAGGATGAATCGCCCTACTCTCCATTGACGATTTATCCGAACCCAACAACAGGGCAATTGAACATTCTCATTCCTACAATCGATAATAATGAAGCTATGATAGAAGTCACAGAGCTCAGCGGAAAAGTCGTTCAACAAAAAAAGATAGCGCTGCTTTCTGGAGATAATGCTGTAAAACTTGACTTAGGAGCACTCTCCAATGGAATTTATTTCATCCATGTGAATTCAGCGGAAGGTAATTATACCGAACGTATCGAGCTTACTCACTAATTACGAAACTTACTTCGGAATTTAATTTTAATACCTGTACAAATTGAAATGGCTGTGTCAAAACTGTCGTGGCCATTCCTGTTGGTGCTTGATGCTTATACTCAACCAATACAAGATTATCCAGTTTGATTACTTCTGTCACTTGAATTGAATGACCTCCCGAACCTCTAACTCTATCGAGAAGAAAAATAAGATCGTATTGATTGAAGTCGACAGTCATTAAAATATCCGAGCAGCTTGTTGGATTGATACTACTCATTTTATCGAGTAACGACTCCAATTCCTCCTGTGATTCGATGATGATCTGCTGTACTTCCAATCCTTCTTCACCTGCCCCATAAAGATCTCCGTCACATATGTTTTCATGACCGATAATTGTTTTCCCCAGGTTTGCTGGAATTGTAACCACCATACACGAACTCATTGAGAGTAAAAAGAAAAGTGAAAGAACAGATAACTTCATTTCGTTTATTAACTTCATTCCGATTTGATTAATTGCTTTGGCAAAGTTTTTGAATCATACTACAAAAACGACACCATGACACCAAAATATATTTTATTCGCGATAATTCTTACATCCGCATCAATCAGTTGTAAATCTTCTAAGAACGTGACAGAAACTTCCTCAGATAATATTGAGGCCACGGAGGCGTCTACAACTGTAACAACTGAAAAAGAAGTAACACTGATTGAACGTACGGTGTTTGCAACTATCCACAGAGGTGCTTGTTATGGAAGTTGTCCAACATATAAGATGACCATCTATTCTGACAGATCTGTTGAATACGAAGGAATTCGTGCCGTAGAACTCATAGGGAAATATACCTCTACTATCTCACAAAAGGAGTATGATCAGTTCATAGAGACTGCAGAATTCATCGAGTATATGAATCTTGAGGATGTCTACGACGGTCCGATAACAGATATTCCGGGAACAAGAACATCAATTGTTATTGAAGGTGTGCGCAAAGAAGTATACCGCAGATATCAATACCCGAAAAGGATCTTAAAGTTCGAAGAGCTGTTCGACAATGTGATGAAATCGGCTAAATGGGAAAAAGTCGTTGAAGACTAGTGCGCATCAAGCCAGTTATCGGCTATCTGTGCTTCCACCTCCATTGGCACTTCCATTTTCACGGCGCTTTCCATTTCCTTGATCACAAGCGATTGTATTTTGTCCACTTCTGAGCTATGCACATCGAATACCAATTCATCGTGCACCTGAAGCAACATGCGTGATTTCAAATTGGCTTTTTTCATGGCCTTGTATACATTTATCATCGCGATCTTAATGATGTCTGCAGCTGATCCTTGAATTGGTGCGTTAACTGCATTTCGTTCAGCAAAACCGCGTACTACGGCATTCGCTGAGTTAATGTCCTTCAGGTATCTGCGACGTTTCATGATCGTTTCCACGTATCCTTTCTCACGCGCAAAGGCAACAGCGTCATCCATGTATTTTTTGATCGTTGGATATTGTTCAAAATAACTGTCAATGATCTGCTTTGCTTCACCTCTGGATATATTCAGATTCTGTGCAAGACCAAATGCCGATTGCCCATAGATGATCCCAAAGTTTACTGCTTTTGCAGAGCTACGCTGATCACGTGTCACTTCTTCGATATCCACACCAAACACTTTTGCAGCAGTTGCCGCGTGAATATCCTGACCACTTTTGAATGCCTTGATCATGTTATCATCTTTACTCAAGGCTGCAATAATTCTCAACTCGATTTGTGAGTAATCGGCAGCCATAAGCTGATGTTCTTTATCACGTGCGACAAATGATTTTCTAATCTCTCGTCCACGCTCCGTTCTGATCGGAATATTTTGAAGGTTTGGATTGTTTGAGCTCAATCTTCCTGTTGCTGCCACTGTTTGCATATAGCTGGTATGGATCCTTCCATCGACCTCATCCATCAACTCCGGTAAAGGATCAACGTAGGTACTCTTCAACTTTCTTAGCTGACGATAATCCAAGATCTTTGGAATGATCGGATGCTTATCCTTCAGCTTCTGTAAAATATCTTCAGACGTTGCGTACTGGCCTGTTTTCGTTTTCTTCGCTTTAGTTGTTACTACCAACTTGTCGAACAATATTTCTCCCAACTGTCGTGGTGAATCAACATTAAAATCCTCACCTGCCAACTCTTTAATTTCCTTTTCCAAAGAGTCCAAGGTCTCACCCAGCTCCACTGAATAAGTTTGCAGTCCTTTATCGTCTATTGCAATTCCTTCTTGCTCCATGGATTTCAACACCTCTACCAAAGGCATTTCCATGTCGTAGAATAGAGATTTCAAATGATCTTTTTGGATCTCAGGTTCGAACAACTGTTTTAGCTGGAAAGTTATATCTGCATCTTCGCATGCATAGTCTACTACTTCCGATGGTTGGAGATCAGCCATAGACTTCTGGTTCTTCCCTTTTTTACCAATGAGCGATTCTATCGATACAGGCTTGTAGTTGAGATAATACTCGGCGAGGAAATCCATGCTTTGCTTTGACTCAGGATTTATTAGATAATGCGCTATCATTGTGTCGAACATCGGGTACTTCACATCAACATCATAGCGATTGATCACCTTGATGTCGTACTTCACGTTGTGTGCGATTTTCTCAATCTTCTCAGACTCAAAGAACGGTCTGAATTCTTCCACGATTTTTTTCGCCTCCTCAAAATCATTCGGTACAGGTACGTAATATGCCTCTCTCGCTTCGTAAGCAAATGCTATCCCCACAAGGTTCGCGTGCAAGGCGTCAAGACGGTCCGTTTCAGTATCAAAACACACCTGTTTTTGCATGAGCAATAACTCGAGTAGTTTCTTTCGCTCATCCGGTTGCGTTACTAAATGGTACGCTGGCTTTTCCGTTACGATCGTTTTTACATCTGAAGTTTCCGCAGGTGCCGTTTTCTCCACCAGACTCTGCGAACCAAACAGATCTAATTGATCTCCGCCACTTGCCGGCGCTGCTGTTACAACAAGTTCTTCTCCAATCACTCGTCGCATCAGATTACGGAATTCTAATTCCGTGAATACTTCTCTTACCTTATCCGCATCCAAATCACACATCTTCAGATCTTCATCATCGAACTCAACCTCAATATCAGTGATGATCGTTGCAAGTTTCTTCGAAAGCAATCCCTGCTCGGCATAGGACTCAATATTTTCTTTTTGCTTTCCTTTTAAATCTCCTGCGTTCTCAATTATTCCTTCTACTGATCCGTAAATTTTCAATAGTTTAGAAGCCGTTTTCGGTCCTATTCCTGGAATTCCAGGGATATTATCGGCAGCATCTCCTTGCAATCCAAGGATATCTATCACTTGTTCTACGCTGTCAATATCGAACTTTTCACACACCTCTTTTAC
>JALRKF010000137.1 GCA_023254905.1 Crocinitomicaceae bacterium
AATTTTTTTTGAACAGAATCCTAGCAATCCGTTGATGCTAAGTCATAAAAAAAGCCACTCCATATAAGTGGCTTCAATATCGTATAATGAGTGGATTATTCTTCCTCGTCTTCAAGTATTCTCTTCGGACGCATTTTTTCAAATACTCCAAGTGTGATCCAAAATGGAACTGCAAATCCAAGAAGGAACAACAACATCCAAAAGGCCATCCCTCCAATCAATAAGAACATTACTATACCGAAAACACTCATTTCTTTGTTTTGTTAATTATTTCTGCGGGTAAAATTAATAAATTAATTAAATATTACTTCAAGTCAGCAAAGAAATCATTCCCCTTGTCATCGGTAATAACGAAGGCAGGGAAGTCTTTGATCTTGATCTTGCGGACCGCCTCCATTCCTAACTCCTCAAAATCAATTACTTCGACAGAAACAATATTCTCCTTCGCAAGAATCGCAGCTGGACCACCAATAGACCCAAGGTAAAAGCCTCCGTATTTTTTACATGCATCTGTAACTTGCTGAGATCGGTTTCCTTTCGCTAACATAATCATACTTCCACCATGAGACTGAAATTCATTCACATAACCATCCATTCTTCCGGCAGTTGTTGGTCCAAAGGATCCAGAGGGCATCCCCTCCGGAGTTTTAGCCGGACCAGCGTAATACACCGGGTGATCTTTAAAGTATTGTGGCATCGGCTGCCCCGCCTCTAACATTTCTCTGATCTTGGCATGGGCAATATCACGCGCTACTATCAATGTTCCATTCAATTTCAATCTTGTTTTGATCGGATATTTGCTTAATTCATTGCGGACCTCATCCATTGGTCGATCCAAATCGATCACAACAGGTTCTTCCAAGTGTGGCGGTATATCAGGAAGTAATCTTCTCGGATTCTTCTCGAGTGCTTCAAGGAAAAGTCCATCTTTTGTGATCTTCGCCTTGATGTTTCTGTCTGCTGAGCATGACACTCCAAGTCCTACTGGACAAGACGCTGCGTGACGTGGTAATCTGATGACGCGAACATCATGGGTGAAGTACTTTCCTCCAAACTGTGCACCGATCATCGACTCTTGACATATTTTGTGTACACGTTGCTCCCATTCTATATCACGAAATGCCTGTCCTCCCTCATTGCCTCGAGTTGGAAGCTCATCGTAATAGCCCGCTGAAGCTTTCTTTACTGCCGCTAGATTCGCCTCAGCCGAGGTTCCACCAATCACAAGTGCGAGGTGATACGGTGGACACGCAGCTGTTCCGAGATCTTTTATTTTCTCGCGAACAAAGTCATTCATTGCCTCTTCATTAAGCAATGATTTAGTTTTTTGGTACAAAAATGTTTTGTTCGCAGAACCTCCTCCCTTCGCAAGGAAGAGAAATTCATAACTTCCCCCTTCTCTTGAATAAATATCGATCTGAGCAGGGAGGTTAGATCCCGAATTTTTCTCCTCGAACATGGAGATTGGAACTACTTGAGAGTAGCGCAAATTTCTTTTTTGATACGTATTGTATACCCCTCTCGAAAGGAACTCAGCATCTATTGCTCCTGTGTAAACATCCTCTCCTTTTTTCGCCACAATGATAGCAGTGCCCGTATCCTGACAAGATGGAAGCTGCCCTTCTGCCGCTACAGTTGCATTTTGTAATAAATTATAGGCAACAAACCTATCATTATCCGTAGCTTCTGGATCGTCGAGAATTGCTCTCAATTTTTCCAAGTGCGATGTTCTTAAATAAAAAGATACATCAGCCATTGCCTCCTGCGCAAGTAGTTCTAATCCTTTCGGGTCTACCTTCAGTATTTCTCTTTCTCCATAATTCTCCACAGTAACATAATCATCCGAAATCTTTCGGTATTTAGTAGTATCACGCTTAATAGGGAATGGCTCTTGGTAAAAGAATTCTGACATAAATTTTTGTTTTACTTCCTTCAAAAATAAACACAATTATGGAGACAAAAGGCGTTTCAACAATTCAATTTAAAATGGCAAAGATGAAAGCGGCCCCACCTACAGGAGCCACCTTTTTTGTAATCGAAATGTCTGTTATTTCGCAATAACGAATGAGATCGGTAGGCTGACTTTCGTTCTTACCTTTTCATACTTCATTTCACCCGGAATCCATTGAGGGAATTCACGAACAACACGTTTTGCTTCGCGATCAAGGCTAGGAAACACCTCTCGGTCTACCTCGATATTCGTTATACTTCCATCCTTTTCAACAACAAAAGAAAGATAAACTTTCCCCTGAGCATCGAATTCCATTGCATCGTCAGGGTAATCAATGTTCTCTTGAATAAACTTCATCATTTCCAAATACCCGCCAGGGAATGATGCCTCTACATCAGGAAACTTTTCAATCGGGCTCTCATCAATAACAATTCTACCCGTTGTGATAATAATGCCACCACCCGGAGGAGCCACAGTACGATTGTTCATCGTGTTAGTGTTATTGACTGTCGTCGTATTTTCTGTGACCTGCTGAGACGTATTGCTATTCACCTGTGTTACATTAGATTGAGTTTGCTGTTGTGTTTGTCTAGGAATCTCTATTGGTTTTTCTTCGGGCTCCTTCTTTTCTACCATTTCAAACTCAATTTTTTCCTTCATAACATATTTATCCTCTACTGTCCGAGATAGCGGTGAAGTGTAAGTAAACGCGGCAAGAGTTAAAGATCCTGCAGCCATCAATCCTATTTGAAATAAGGTCAATCTTTTCCTTTCGAGGTCGACTTTAATATTTTTCTTCACAATCATGATTAAAAAATTAATTGGTTACTGGTTAATTGTTCAAACTACATGCCAAAAAGCTAACTCATTGATAAACTGTGTTTTAAAGCTGTTTTTATGTTAATTTTTTGTTAATAGTATTGTCAATAGTTAACTTTTTAGATTCGTGTTGTCAGCAGAGAATAAAATCTTAATTTCGTAATGGTAGAATGGCGAAGAGAAAGAAATATACCCTAGAACTTGAACCTGAATTAGATTTCAATATGATTGGAATCTGTTCTCATCACAGCGATTATCGCCTTGCATGGGGAATTAACCAGCATCTTGGACTGCATCTAATAAAATGTGAAGAAAACTTTGAGCTAATGAATAAGAAAGGAGAGGTGATTTCTAGCCATTCCATGTACATTTTTCAGGATGAAGACGATAGAGTAGACTATTATTTAATCAAAAATAAGCATCAAGGAAAGTACGCAGTGCCTGAAAATACTTCCATTGATTTCTTTCTTTTCTTATGCAATAATCATATTGTTGACCCAGCAGAGATTATAAAGCAGTTAAAAGAAGTAAACAGCATACAGGGTGCGTACGCTTTCCAACCAGAAGAATTAAATTCTGCCGAAAACTTTGTATTCTCATAACTATGAAAAAAACAAAAATAGTAGCTACTCTTGGACCTGCATCAAGTCCCAAAGAAACACTAAGAGAAATGTTTCTAAATGGGTTGAATGTTTGTCGAATTAATTTTTCTCACGGATCCTATGAAGAACATGCTGCAGTAATTCAAACTATTCGCGAGCTTAATGAGGAGACCGGACTGAATGTAGCTATTCTTGGTGATCTTCAAGGACCGAAGATTAGAACCGGCGTCATGAACAACGACAGCGTTGAATTAATTGATGGGAGTGAGGTTATTATTTCAACAAAAGAATTGCTCGGTACGGAAGTTTCCTTCTCTATCAATTATGCCGATCTTCCAAAGGATGTGGAAGCAGGGGAGCACATACTACTCGATGATGGAAAACTTGTTTTGGAGGTTGTCAGCACCAATAGCATTGACACAATAACAACTAAAGTTTTGCATGGAGGTATCCTATCTTCTAAGAAAGGTGTGAATTTCCCCAACACTAAGATTTCAATGCCTTGTTTAACAGAGAAAGATCTAAACGATCTTGATTTTGCATTGGAAATGGATATCGATTGGATCGGGCTTTCGTTCGTTAGATCTGCAAGAGATATCATCGAATTACGACATCTCATCTCAAAGAAAATGAAATCTGCAAAGATTATCGCAAAAATTGAAAAACCTGAGGCTGTTATGGATATTGACGAGATTGTTAAAGAAACCGACGGGTTGATGGTAGCGAGAGGAGACTTAGGAGTGGAGGTGCCTTATCAAAATGTACCATTAATACAAAAAGCTATAATAAATAAAGGAATACAGCACGCAAAACCTGTAATTGTGGCTACGCAAATGATGGAAAGTATGATCACCAATATCTCTCCAACAAGAGCGGAAGTAAACGATGTAGCAAATGCAGTGCTAGACGGAGCGGATGCGGTTATGCTATCTGGAGAAACATCTGTCGGAAAAAACCCTGTACAGGTAATCAAAACTATGGATACCATTGTAAAAGAGATGGAATCTTTTGATGGCATCTATGAAAAAGAAGAATTACCCGAAAGAAATCAGGCAAGATTTATTACTGACTCTATTTGCTTCAATGCTTGTCGACTCGGAACACGCGTTAATGCGAAGGCTATATTGACTATGTCTTTTTCTGGTTACACAGGATATAAGATTGCTTCAATGCGTCCGAATTCAGATATTTTTGTTTTCACATCAAATCGAAAAATATTGACACAACTTAGTTTGGTCTGGGGTGTTAGAGCCTATTACTACGACAAAACGGTGAGTACTGACCATACAATTGCTGACATTAAATTTTTGCTTAAAAAGCAAGAACTTGTCAACGAGGGCGACTTGGTAATCAATATTGCATCTATGCCGATTGAAAGCCATGGTAATTCTAATATGTTAAAGTTAAGTTACGTTGAATAGCGAGTACTTATTTAACGAGAAGAGAGGGAGAATTTGAATTATTATAGCAGGCCAAAACAATTGAGTTTTCAATAGTGTGATTTTTTTTTAATAAACTTTTTGACTCAATGAAAATTACCTAGAATTTAGGCTGTATATTTGTATTCCTAATTCCGTTTTGATATGAGTAATTTCATTCCTCGACACATAGGCCCAGATGCAAAAGAAAGAGAGGCTATGTTAGCAAAGATCGGTGTCACTTCAGTAGATGAGCTAATCGATAAAACAATACCTAAGCACATCCGTCTTTCTTCTCCTCTCGAGGTGGAAGATGGTATGTCGGAAAATGACTACTTAGCACATGTGAATTCACTCGCGCAAAAGAACAAAGTTTACAAATCCTTTATTGGACTGGGATATAGCGAAACTATAGTACCATCTGTAATTCTTCGAAATGTTCTTGAAAATCCAGGTTGGTATACCGCTTATACACCGTACCAAGCAGAAATTTCGCAAGGAAGATTAGAAGCACTTTTAAACTTCCAGACCATGATTCTCGATCTGACGGGAATGGAGATCGCCAATGCATCCTTGCTTGATGAGGCAACTGCAGCATCTGAATCTATGATAATGTTCTTAAACAGTAGATCTCGTGCCGATGTTAAAGCAGGAAAGAATAAATTTTTTATTTCTGAGAACTGCTTCCCGCAGACAATTGAAGTTGTAGTTGGACATGCAAAAAACCTTGGCATTGATCTAACTATTGGAGATGAAAGTGTATTTGAAGGTTCTGAAGAATATTTCGGAGCAATCATTCAATATCCGAACAAAAATGGCGTAATTACTGATATCGCAAGTATTATTTCTCGACTCGGAGAAAAGGGAATTCGTATTGCAGTTGGGGCTGATATTCTCTCACTTGTTTTACTAAAATCACCAGGAGAATTGGGTGCTGATGTAGTATTTGGCACATCTCAGCGATTTGGGGTTCCAATGGGATATGGAGGGCCACACGCCGCTTTCTTCGCTACAAAAGAAGCGTACAAAAGAAATATTCCCGGGAGAATTATTGGAGTATCTGTAGATGCTGACGGAAATCAAGCCCTGAGAATGGCGCTTCAAACAAGGGAGCAGCACATCAAACGGGATAAAGCTACTTCTAACATTTGCACAGCACAGGCACTGTTGGCTGTTATGGCAAGTATGTACGCAGTGTACCATGGAGCTGAAGGGTTAAAAAGTATCGCGAATAACGTTCATAGTCTGGCGGCATCCACTGCAAACGGATTGAAAGAATTAGGTGTTTCTGTGAACGAGGGGCCTTACTTTGATACAATCTGGGTAAGCGGAGTAGATACTGCATCTATCAAATCGAGAGCTGAAGCTAACCAAATGAACTTCAACTACATCAATGCTTCCGACCTTACAATTAGCTTCGGAGAGTCACATGACGCAGAGGATGTAGCAACAATACTAAACATATTTGCTGAAATAAACGGTGGAAATGCAGAAGACCTAGATTTAGAAGCATATAGTCTAGACGGATCTGTTCTAAGAACTGATGAAATTCTTGCGCATCCAACATTTAGTGCGTATCACTCTGAATCAAAAATGATGCGTTACCTCAAGAAACTTGAGAACAAGGATCTTTCGTTGGTGCACAGTATGATTCCACTTGGTTCATGTACGATGAAGCTGAATGCTGCATCTGAGCTGATTCCAATCACTAACCCGCAGTTCGCAAACATGCACCCATTTGCTCCTGTTGAACAAGCAGCTGGATACCATGAGATGTTTGAGCAATTGGAAAAAGACCTATGCGAGAGCACTGGATTCGCGGCAGTATCACTGCAACCAAACTCTGGAGCTCAGGGAGAGTACACTGGGTTGATGGTGATCAAAGCCTACCATGAGGCAAATGGTGACCAGCACAGAAATAAAATGATCATCCCATCTTCGGCACACGGAACTAATCCAGCTTCAGCGGTTATGGCAGGCTTTGAAGTTGTCGTAACTGGATGTGACGAAAACGGAAATATCGATATAGATGAACTACGAGCTAAAGCGGAAGAACTTAAGGATACTTTAGGAGGAATAATGGTAACGTATCCGTCTACGCATGGGGTTTACGAGGAGGGAATTAAAGAGATCACTTCTATCATTCACGAGAATGGTGGTCAGGTATACATGGACGGAGCAAATATGAATGCTCAAGTTGGTTTGACGAACCCCGGTAACATTGGTGCTGATGTTTGTCATTTGAACTTACACAAGACTTTCGCTATTCCGCACGGAGGTGGAGGTCCTGGAATGGGACCTATAGGGGTTGCAGCGCATCTTGCGCCATTTCTTCCGAGTAACCCAATTATCCCAACAGGAGGAGATAAAGCAATTGAGGCAGTCTCTGCGGCACCATTCGGTTCTGCGCTTATCTTATTGATCTCTTATGGATACATTAAGATGCTAGGTGCTGAGGGATTACGTCAATCTACTGAATTGGCGATCGTGAATGCAAACTACCTTGCGAAATCACTCGAGGGACACTATGATATCCTTTACAAAGGTGCTCATGGTACTGTAGCACATGAGATGATCCTTGATTGTCGTGAATTCAAGAAAACGGCAGGAATTGAAGTAGCTGATATCGCGAAGCGATTGATCGACTTCGGATTCCACGCGCCAACGGTTTCTTTCCCGGTAGCAGGTACATTGATGGTAGAACCAACAGAAAGTGAAGATCTGGCAGAGCTTGACAGATTTGTTGAGGCTATGATAAAAATCCGTTCAGAAATCGCAGAGATCGAAAACGGTCATGCAGACAAAACAAATAATCTTCTTGTCAATGCGCCGCACACTGCAAATTGCATTATTAATAAAAACTGGAATTATCCTTATAGTCCTCAAGAAGCAGCCTACCCAGTTGAATATTTGAAAGATTGGAAATATTGGGTTCCTGTTAGGCGCGTGGATAATGCATTCGGTGATAGAAATCTAATTTGTTCTTGTCCAAGTGTCGAAAGCTATATGACGGAAGCTTAAATCCAAAATATTCAATAAGAACCCCGAGCATTTTCACTCGGGGTTTTTTATTGTTAAATTGTCCTTATGAAAACTTGCCTTTACTGCTTTGTAATAATGCTTTGTTCGCAAATTTATGCGCAAACTGATAGTCAGTTGAGAACAATACAACCAAATACAGATTATGAGAATATTCACGTCAAAAAACTCAATTCTGATTCATCGCAAACGAGTTTTGTGATTTGGATCAAGAAAAATGTAAAGGAACATTATCATGCATTTCATACTGAAAACATATATGTTATTGAAGGAAAAGCGAAAATGACATTGAATGATAGTACATTTATTGTTCGTAAAGGAGATTACCTCAACATTCCAAAAGGAAGTGCCCATTCTGTTCAAAAAGTAATTGGCCGAAAACCTCTAAAGGTACTTTCGATCCAATCTCCAGAATTCAAGGGGAAAGATCGTATTTTTATAAACGCATCTAACTTATAAGTCAAATGAGATATTTTTTATACCTTATTACTCTTGCAATAACGTCAACAATATCCTTCTCTCAAATATATTGGGAGCCAATAATCGAAGTCGCGCCTTCAACATTTAATAATAAGAATCCGACAATAGTTCTCAATGGAAGCGATAACCCAGTCATTAGCTGGGGCAATGGAGCTTCTCTTTTTGTAAGCACATGGGATGGTGCATCATTTACGACACCAATTAGCGCAAATGGTCCAATCAACGGTGTTTTAATTGGAAATAATTATGGTCCAGAAATCACCTCTCATGGAGACACTATATTTGGTATTTTTAAAGAAACCCCGGCTTCATCAGGAAATATTTACGTGGTCCGATCGATTGATGGTGGCTTAACGTTCGATCCACCAGTCCAAGTGGATAATATCGGATCAGATCTCTCCGAGTTCGTGCATATCAAAACAGATGATTCTGGTAACCCAATTACATCGTTTAATAGATTTGATTCTAATTGGGGAAATCCAAGATGGGTAGTATCAAAATCCAATGATTTTGGGCTAACCTTTGAACCACCAGTAGTTGCCTCGGGTTGGAGTGGTGGTGGAAACGTTGTATGCGAATGCTGTCCGGCAGATATTGCTGTTAAAGGGCAAACAGCGTTATTAGCATATCGCGATAATCTTTCCAACATCAGAGATAATTGGATTGGTATTTCAAACGATGGTGGGAATAGCTTTACAACTGGAATGGATGTGGATCAAACAGGATGGATGATCATGTCATGTCCAACGACAGGTCCGAGCATAGAGATTGTTGGTGATACCCTTTACTCTGCATTTATGAGTGCCGCCACTGGAACATCTTTAATCTACTACAGTAAAGCCTCCATATCAAGTGCTACCGGCATTGCCTCGGAAGAATTGACAGGTTATTTCCAGGGACTAGCTAACCAAAATTATCCGAAAATTTCTATCGACAGTGGTAAAGGAGTTATTGTCTGGCAACAATCTGGTTCGGGGAATATTCAGACTGTCTTAAGTTTATCGGAGGATATTTCAGGAGGATTTCCATCCATTTACGATACTGTTGTGCCTCAATATTCTGCAAATCCAGATGTCGTTATGAAAGGCAATGAAATACATGTAGTCTGGAGAGATTATTCTGAAGGAACAGTTAAATACAGAAAAGGAATTATTAGTGGTGTTGGGTTAACCGAGCTTCAGGAAAATTCTAAGAAAAAAGTAATTAAGATTACTGACTTATCCGGTCGAGAAGTAGAATTCAATTTCCAAAAACCACTCATCTTATTCTATGAGGACGGAACATCCGAACGTATAATGAGGATCAAAGAATAATATCTTAAATTGATTAGTATGATCATTACAAACACTGAAACAGTTGCGGGTAGAGAAATTATAATCTCAATAGGTATAGCTCGCGGGAGTACCGTTCGTGCGCGAAATGTAGGACGTGATATTTTTGCAGGATTAAAAAATCTTGTTGGTGGAGAAATCGATGAATACACAAAGCTGCAAGCCCAAGCAAGAGAAGAAGCAATGCAGCGCATGATAAAAGATGCAGAAAAGATGGGCGCCGATGCAGTAGTCAATGTTCGATTTACTACAAGTATGATCATGCAAGGAGCGTCAGAGATCCTTGCGTACGGCACAGCAGTTAAACTTCAATAATGGGTGCTTTATTCCTGGTTCCTATCATAATCCAAATAATTGTTTTACTGGGATTGTTTGGTGCATTGATCTATGTAATTGTTGTTCAGATTGAGAAGAAGAAAAACGAAAATTTTGAAGATCGAGATAATTAGACCTCTCGAATTCAATAAATAATCTTAGAAGACTCTTTTCCTTAAAGTAGCAAGGGCCAGCAATGATACTGACCCTTGGTTTACTTTCCATCAATCTTTTTTGATGTATTCTTCGTATGTCTTTAGCGTTACTTTTGTGAGCTCCATTTTATCAAGTTTCGCATCATACTTCTTCATAGATCCATTTTGAAGAGCTTTGAATTCGGTAGTCGCTTTTGTTAATTTATTCTCCATTAAATCAACATTTTCAAGCTGGGTAACCGTTGGAGCACCATAGTAGGTTGCTATTGTACTATAGATTTCACCTAGGTCCTCTCTAAGCTGATTCTCTGCTCTACCAACATAATTATCTCCAGTTGTTATGACCAGTTTCGCTTTCAAAGCTTCCAATTCAGAGACAAGCTTGTTCGCTTGCTTCGCCATTTTTGGTTCCTTCTTTGCAATCATTTTTGCGTGATCCGAGTATGTATCTAACTGGTATACCATATACGCTAGGTCTTCGTTCATCTTATACAGCTTCATCGTTGTTTCATGCTGCTTCTTGCGCTCTTCAAGAGTGAAGACTGAATTATCCGAATAGTTAACTTCAATTTTTGTTTCAAATTTAGCTTTACCCTTCGTGATCAACACTTTATATTTTCCAGCTTGAACTCTAGGAGCAACCATCCCTCCCTGAGCGAATGTCTTCCCTGATGCGATAACCGGAGCCATTGAGTTGAAGTACCACTCAACTGTATTGATCCCTTTTCGTTTACCCGGTGAAAGGTTCGCCACAAGGTTTCCATCCATATCAAGAATTTGCATTGTCATTTTACCAAACGTGTGACGTTTCGGTAAGTAGTAAGAAATCCTTGCTCCTGTTGATGGATTATCCCCCACGAACTGAACTTCAGAGCTCGTTCCGCCAAATGTGCTTTCTTCATCCATTTCGAACACAGGCGTATCGAAAAAATGTAATTTCTCTTTGGTTACATCGTCGTTAATTTGACGCAATACAGAGATGTCATCAATGATGATTACTCCACGTCCATGTGTTCCTAAGATCAAATCATTTGTTCTCTCCTGCATTTCGATATAATGCACTGCCGTTGCTGGCATATTGTTTTCATACTTGACCCAGTTCTTACCTCCATTCAAGGTAACGTAAAGACCAAACTCAGTTCCTAAGAATAACAAGTCAGGATTGACATAATCCTCCTGGAACGAGCGCGCAAAACCATAAATATCATCAGTCACGATCGATGCCCATGTCTTTCCAAAATCTGTTGTTTTATAACAATATGTATTTCCATCGTTCTTCGTGTGTCCGTCAAACACAGCATATGCTGTACCCTTATTAAACACACTCGTTTCAATGTGATAACACCATGTATTCTCAGGTAAACCAGAAGCATTTACGTTTGCTGTCACATTACTCCAAGTCTTTCCACCATCTGTGGTCACTTGAACATTGCCATCGTCCGTTCCCACCCAGATTACATTTTCATCTTTAGATGACTCTGCAATTGTAAAGATCGTGCAGTGATTCTCTGCACCTGAGTTGTCAACAGAAAGTCCTCCCGACTCCGCTTGATTTTGCTTTGCTGGATCATTTGTTGTTAAGTCCGGACTGATCTTCATCCATGTATCACCTCTATCATTTGAAACATGTACAAACTGGCTCCCCACATACAATCTGTCCGGATTATTTGAACTTGTTGTAATTGGCGCATTCCAGTTAAAACGTAACTTGGGATCTCCCTTTACTGGGAAAGGTTTAACAATTTTTGTTTGTCTAGACTTAGCATCATAACGCCAGATATTTTCAGCTCCCTGCATTTCAGAGTACATTATATGCGGCTCTGTTGGATGCGGATATACTCGAAATCCATCACCTACACCAATCACTTCCCAATCACGGGCCTCAACACCTCCTGGGCTTCTTGATGGACCGAACCAGCTTCCATTGTCCTGAAGTCCTCCATAGATGTTGTACGGCTCCTGGTTATCCACTGCAATGTGGTAGAATTGACAGATCGGAAGATTTTCAATGATTTCCATTGTTTTTCCACCATTCAGAGACCTATATAGGCCGCCGTCCGTTGCAACAAACATTTTATCTGGTGTGTTTACATCAAAATAGATGTCGTGAATATCAGGGTGCATGGAGCCAAGTGACTTATATGTTTTACCTCCGTCTTTACTGATCGAACCAAAAAGTCCAGCCTTCACTACGATATCCGGATCTGTTGGATGCACAACGATTCGCGAAAAATAGAATGGTCGAACAACCAGACCAAAATCGCTGTTCAAGTGCTCCCATGAATCCCCAGCATCCTCACTGCGATACATTCCGCTTTTCTTGCTGTCTTCTGCCTCTACAACTGCGTATAAAATACTTGTGTTGGAAGGAGCAACTGTTACTGCGATCCTACCGAACTTACCTTCAGGAAAACCTTTATGGATTTTATTCCAAGTCTTACCTCCATCTGTTGATTTATACAAGGCACTGTTTTCTCCTCCTGAGCTAAACGACCAGGCCGTTCTTCTATGCTCCCAAAATGATGCATAAAGTACATTTGGATCATTCGGATCCATTATCAGCTCTGAACAACCTGTCTTTTCATTGATGTAGAAAATCCTCTCCCAAGTAGCACCGCCATCGACAGTTTTATAAACACCTCTTTCGTCACTGTCTCCCCAAAGCACTCCCTGTACTCCGACGTAAACAACATCGGCGTTCTCCGGATGAATTCTGATCGCTGAAATATGTTCTGACTTCTCAAGACCTAATTTCGTCCAGTTTTTACCTCCATCTTTTGAGCGATAGATACCATCACCAACAGAGACGCTGTTTCTGGTCCATACTTCTCCAGTACCAACCCAAACTGTGTTATCAGGATCACTTGGGTCTAATGCAACACACCCAATAGATTGGCAATACTCATCAAAGATCGAGTTGAACATAACGCCACCGTCTTGCGATTTCCACACTCCTCCACCTGCTGTACCAATATAAACTACATCACTGTTCGATGGGTGACCTTCTACATCACTCACCCTTCCACTCATTAGTGCAGGACCGATGTGTCTTGCTTTTTTATCGCCAAACAATTCATCACTCGTTAACTGATCGATTGTTTGCGCTTGGGCATACCATGCCCCTAACACAAAAAGCAATGTGCTTAAACCTTTCATAGCTAATTGTATTGGATTATTACTCTCCCGGGAAGGCAAATAACTCATCCTTCACTTTAGGATTGACCTCTATCTCATCCCATTCGATTGTTTGCTCACCCATTGATGAGCCAGTCGTCATTGAAAATGCAAAGAACAATCCATCCACCTCATCATAATCACTAAATAATTGAAATGTTGTTTGACCTTTCATCTCCCCAGACATAATCTCCTGTTCCGATTTGATGATAACAAAATTCTCCTGATCAAAATAAGCTGTAGAAATGTTATCTACTTCTTCCCCATCGGCTAATATCTTTCCCTGATTCAATTGAAGCTTGTAACATTCTACTCCTTCGACTGTTTCTGTCCCCATATACTCAATTGTATAACCTTTCTTATCAAAATCGAGGAAAGGAGATATACCACTCTTAGCATTGCGTTTCATGTTTTCAGTCGCTTCAGACTCAGACTTCTCTGCCTCCATGCTCATCCAATTTGTCCCCCAAAGTGTTTCTCCATCAAAAACACCTTGGCTCATATTCATTCCCTGGAAAGAGATCTTTGTTGCAGAACGACCATCAGCCATCTGGTAAGTTTCAATTGGAATAGACATCCCTCCTTGGCTTATTTCCGCGGACATTTTCACGCCTTTCAATTCTCTCCAGGCATCTCTACCACCAATGTTTTCAAAATAATTATCTAGGATCATCTTCACTGAATCCTCGCTCTGTGCATTAGCGAATGCTGCTGATAGTAATAGCACCGCAAAAACAAAAATCTTTTTCATGTGTCTAAAATTTAATTCAGGTAAATATACTAAAGGATACAGCCCAAATTATCCCAATGTTATGAGCGGTGAAATACTTGTATATATTGACCTTACAAGTCTTTTTATGGAACAATAAAGCCCGATGCAAAACATCGGGCTCTTCAATTACTTAGCTGATCTTACAACCCAAAGGCCGCTTTGATCTTATCTACGTAGTCTAATTTTTCCCAGGTGAAAAGCTCCACGTCCTTCTCTACTTTTGAACCGTCAGGACTGATGAATGTCTTTTTAACTACCTCATTCTTTCTTCCCATGTGTCCGAATGCTGCAGTCTCAGAATACATAGGATTTCTTAGCTTAAGGCGCTGCTCGATGAAGTAAGGGCGCATATCGAAGATCTCCTGAATCTTTTTAGCAATCTCACCGTCTTTCATATCCACCTTAGATGTTCCGTATGTATCGATAAATAAACCACAAGGCTCAGCAACACCGATCGCGTAAGATACCTGAACAAGCACCTCATCACACAATCCAGCTGCAACCATATTCTTAGCAATATGTCTTGTCGCATATGCAGCAGAGCGATCCACTTTTGAAGGATCTTTTCCTGAGAACGCTCCTCCACCGTGAGCTCCTTTTCCACCATATGTATCAACGATGATTTTTCTTCCTGTTAATCCAGTGTCTCCGTGAGGACCTCCAATCACAAAGATCCCTGTTGGGTTAATGTGGTATTGAATGTCATCTGTAAACAATGCTTGAATGTGTGCAGGCAGTTTTGCCTTTACACGAGGAACTACAATATTGATAATATCTTCCTTGATCTTGTCAAGCATTTCCTGCTCCGATCCAAAGTCATCGTGCTGTGTTGATACAACGATCGTATCAATTCTCTGTGGCTGGTTATCATCAGAGTACTCAATGGTAACCTGTGATTTCGCATCAGGACGAAGGTATCCTATCAATTCTGGCTCGTTGTTACGAATATGAGAAAGTTCCTGAAGAATCTTGTGTGATAAATCCAATGCCAATGGCATATAATTTTCAGTCTCTTTTGTTGCGTATCCGAACATCATTCCCTGGTCTCCGGCTCCCTGATCTTCAGGATTTGCTCTTTCTACACCCTGGTTGATGTCTGCTGACTGCTCATGGATCGCTGATAGGATGCCACAAGAGTTCGCGTCGAACATGTATTCAGACTTTGTATATCCAATTTTTTTAATAGTCTCACGTGCTATAGCTTGCACATCTAAATAAGAAGTTGTTTTTACCTCTCCAGCCAGCACAACCTGTCCAGTGGTAACCAATGTTTCACATGCTACTTTTGAAGACGGATCAAATGCCAAGAAATGATCTATCAACGCGTCTGAAATTTGATCCGAAACCTTGTCAGGATGACCTTCAGATACAGATTCTGATGTAAACAAATACGGCATATAATTTCTTAATTTTAATGGAAGAACGAAAGTAGTAAAATTAATCGTAATGTAAATCTTAACTTAGTAGTCGAATGATTGGTACAATAATTGCCAATTAATTGAAAAATGTACCTATGAAAAAATATTACATCATTCTTTTGATTCTGACCGCATGCATAATGACTTCATGTTCAAAGCGGAGAAACCAAAACAAAATAAATAATATGGAAGGTTATTGGGAAGTGACTTACATTGAAATCAATGGTCAAGGCGCATGGGAATTTCCAGATATTTATTTTGACTTCAATGTATGCAAACTTCGTGAACGAGGTTATTGTGATCTGACTGTTTCTGATTTTTGGGGAGGGACATTTAACAACGGTGTGTACAATGTCACTCATCAAGGAGATCAATTAAATATGACGATCGATTATGATACATACAAACAGCCATATAGTTTTGATCTTAAAAGATTGTCAGACTCCAGAATGGTTCTTGAGAATTTGGATCCGGAGTTAAATACATATTCTAGAATTGAATTAAGAAAGGAAGAATAAAAAGCACGGCTACTTTGCCGCGCTTATAATCTCTACCCTTATTTTTTCATTCCTCCAGGCTTGCAGCAGGCGGGCAATTTTTCAACTGCTGCAGGAATAGCTTTTATGTTATCGGCATCATAACCTGTCTCAGAAATTATCTTTTTAATATCCTCTAATTTGATCTTTCCAGAATTGTACTTTACTGTTAACTTCTTATCGTCAAGGTTGAGCTCTGCAAACTTAATCCCTGCTGCATAATTAAGTTTATTTTCAATCCTATTTTTACATGAGCCACATTCCGCTGATGTCTGGATTTTTACTTCTTGAACTTTTGATGTTTTTTGTCCGAACGACACTGTAATGAACATCATCATCATTAATGTTAAAAATGCTTTCATTTTATTTTAATCTCTTCGTTACTCATCAATTTTTATTCCGATTAATCTTTTTCTTTCTGATCTATGGCGAATCTTACTCCCAAATAAACATTTGCTCCAAATATTGGCGCCCATACCCGCGTAGCATCGAAAGTTTGACTGAAAGGGTTCTGAGCATCAATAATCGGATTACTTTGTCTATAATTGAAAATGTTTTCGCCTCCTAAATAAAAATCCCATTTCTTAAATACGTGTGTGAATTGTCCACTTACCAATGGATAAACTTCACTCATATTGTCTTTAGTATATGTCCCGTCAGGTAACAAGTTTTGTGGTAATCTTACTTGTCCAATAACCGAACATGTCAAGTCATATTCCCAACGTTTGTTTCGAGTCTGATAAGCAATGTTGACAAATCCTCTGTGCTTTGGGATCATAACCCGCTGTTGCAATTCACCTCCAAATTCTGAACGAACATCAAGGTATTTATAAGCAAAACGTATATCGATTGTTTTGGATACAGGAAGTGACAATTCGGCTTGCAAACTATTCGAGAATGAACGATCTTCCAGATTACGGAAAATAATCTGATCAAATGCTTCGTCTCTATCAATCACGAGCTGATTCTCGAAAAAGGTATGATAGAGGTCTATCGCTATGTTCCCTATTCGTTTACCTAATTTGAATCGCTGAACAATACTTCCGCCAAAGTTCCAAGATACTTCTGGTTTTGTCTCCATCGGTGCTGTCCAACTTCTCGAAGTTGCCATCAATGAAATATTATCTATCATATAATTTGGTACACGCCAGCCCTTACCTCCGGTTAGTCTAAAATCAGTGTACTCAGAAATAGCATACTTCATATGTAGCCTTGGAACATATTGAAATCCATAAAGATTATGCACATCTCCACGAATTCCTGCAATTACACTCAAGCGTGTTCCTGTATAGGTATACTCACCAAAAATTCCCGGAATAATTTCCATTCGATCGTCATTTAATGAATCTAGTCGCTGGATAAAATTACTGAAAACAGCAGAAGCGCCTAGTTTGTATTTGTGATCTGTCGTTCCGAAGATCCCGTCATAAATGGCATTGAAATAACCTCTTGCCTCCTCGCCTCTAAATTTTCTTGTACCGAAAAGAGCATCTAAGGTGTGGTATTTGAAGTTCGACACAAGACCAATGGAATTATAGGGCTTCTTCATGAAAATCCCAATCTTTGCAAAACCATCTATATTTCTGGATTTTATTTGAACATCAAAAAATGGTTGATCCCTTAAGGCACTTATTTGTCCACCTACTTTATCATTCATGTAAGCATTAAAACCAAATCGAGACTCCATATTTTTACCTTGATAATCAAATCTATTGAAAACAGATAAGTTCTGCCCATTGGGCATATCACGAAACCCATCTTTATTGTAATCCATTTCGATCGGGTGGGCACTCCCATGCACAAACCATCCCATAGACCATTTATCGGCAGAGTCTAAACTCAACCCCCCATTCAAGTTAAGTTCCGTTCTTCCCATTGCGTTGACATATGAGTTCAAGTAAAACTTCTCCATTGTCTTGGGCTTTTTAATTTCAAGATTTACTAAACCTGCCATCGACTCGAAACCATTTACGACATTTCCCGTTCCCTTCGTAATCTGGATAGATTCTATCCAGGTACCTGGCATAGCCGTTAATCCAAATGCTGTCTCTAGACCTCTTAAATAAGGAATATTCTCCATTTGCATTTGTGTATAGACGCCATCAAGCCCCATCAATTGTATCCGTTTTGCACCTGAAACTGCATCCGTAATATTCACATCTATGCTCGCATTCGTTTCAAAGGACTCGGAAAGATTACAACATGCTGCCTTTCTTAGTTCACCTGCCCCAATTTCTTCTACTTGAAGCGTTTTCAGCCTAGAGATAGAATGGGATGCTCTTCGAGCTTCCACTACAATTTCCGGTAATAATTGGTCAGAGAATAGAATAACCTCCAGACCAATAAACCGGTCTTTTTTCGTAACAACCAA
>JALRKF010000146.1 GCA_023254905.1 Crocinitomicaceae bacterium
CGTAAATTTAACGCTTATGGTTGACTCAACAATGTGTGAACGAAATCAAATAAATGATTAATCTAGCGAATATATTGACAGCCTTTAACCTACTGAGTGGGGTTCTTTCCATTGTGCTCGTATTAAATGGAAGAATAGATCTAGGACCTTTCTTCATTATTGCAGCTTTTGTATTCGACTTTCTAGATGGTTATGTTGCTCGTAAAATGGGTACTTCGGGACCGCTTGGTGCTCAGTTAGATTCTCTTGCTGATATGGTCACCTTTGGTGTTGCTCCCGCTATATTAGTTATGGTTTTAATGGTCATGGATGTTCCAGGCTTTTTGTCAAATCATCATTATGAATTGATCCAATTTGACTTTAATTATTGGCTTGAGTCTCTCATTGCAGGAAATACAAATTACTATTTGCCCTTGTTAACTTTAGTGATTCCTTTTTTTTCACTATTTCGATTGGCAAAATTCAATTTAGATGACCGACAGAAAACATCATTCAGAGGATTACCCACTCCGGCCAATGCTGCATTTTACTTATCTTTTCCATTGGTTTTAAGTTTTGACTATATACCACTAAAGAAAAGTTGGAATTCACTATGGTGGATATTTGATCAGCATTTTCTGCTGGTGCTGACTTTAGTTTTGAGTATTTTATTGGTTTCAGATTTTCGGTTATTCTCCCTTAAGTTTCAGAACTTCAGATGGAAAAGTAATGAGATCAGATATTCCTTTTTGTTGATAAGTTTGGTATTTATTATTGCTTTTGGGTTTTGGTCATTCTCATTAATCGTATTTTTGTACTTGATTTTATCGATAATAGAAAACAGTATTCTCAAAAAAGAAAAACATGAAATTTAGAGCTGAGATCGATGTTATGCCTTTGGATGCACTCTTAGATCCTCAAGGAAAAGCTGTAACGGGAAGCATGAAAAATATTGGATTGGATTCCATTGAAAATGTTCGTATAGGTCGTCATATTCGATTGAATGTTGTTGCATCCAATGAAGATGAGGCAAAAAAAATGGTAGACGAGGCATGTGAAAAGTTATTGTCCAACCAAATTATGGAAAGCTATTCGTTTAGCATCCATGAGGACTAAATTAAACTGATTTTTAAGTTCGTTCAGTTAATTCTGAAAGAGACTAGAAAATAACATAAGAGTACTTTAATGTCTGAATTTGAACAGGAAAAGCAAAATAGAAATGGCGCCTTAGTTGGTGTGCTAATTTTACTACTTCTTGGTTTAGCTGTGATGGCCTATTTATGGTCTAGTAAAAATGCTGAATGTAATACCTGTAAGAATGAAAAGAAAGAACTTCTTGCCGACATGGAGGGTATGAACCAAATGATGGCTGGTTACGTTGGGGATATGTCCAAAGACCTAAAAGCAGATCTTAAAAGTATGTTGTCAGCTTATGATGAAATGAAACTCAAAAATCAAGCCGATGCAGATAGTATGGCGAGACAGCAGCAAGAAATACAAAGTCTACTAGAAAAGGTAGAAAGGGGTAAATGGAATGCACGTGAGTTGTTCAGATTTCAAAAGGAGAATGAATCTCTTAGGCGTATAATGAGAGGTTATGTCATTAAAATTGATTCATTAGAGACCTCCTTGGTAAAAGTAAATACAGATTTAACGAACACACAGACTGAGCTTACGCAAACATCGGAGCAACTCTCTCAAACACAAGAAAGCCTTAACCAAGCAGAGGGGCTAGTTAAAAAGGGGTCCAAGCTTCAGGCCTTCAACTTCTATTCAACGGGTTTAAAAGAGAGATTCAATAGTACAATGACAGAAACTTCGAGGGCTAGAAATTGTGTCCAGATCAAATCTAGTTTTACCATCTCTGAAAATCCGATAGCAAAGGGCGGTAAGAAAATGGTCTACATGCAGATTATTGCACCGGAAGGAAAGACATTACAAGCGAAATCGGGAAATGTTCTTCAAACAGAGAATGGTCCGGTCCCGTATTCCGACAAAAAAGAAATTGATTATCAGAATCAGCGAATTGATCTTGCAATCTTTTACAGGTTGAATGGAGAAGAACTAGCGAAAGGTAATTATAAGGTGAAGATTTACTGTCAAGGTCAATTGATCGGAACAGATAACTTTACATTGAAATAGAAAAAATGGTAAATATATTCATAGCGAATCTTGATTGGAGTATAACCTCAGATGACTTACGATCGACTTTTGAGTCGTTTGGGGAGGTAGAGTATGCACATGTGGTGTATGAAAAAGATACAAAAAGGTCGAGAGGCTTTGGGTATGTTGAGATGAAAAATACTGAGTCTGCCATAAATGCAATCGAAGCGCTGAATGGCCTGGAAATTAATGGGAGAGCAATAGATGTTAAGATCGCTTCGCCAAAAGGAAATCGCCCAAAGAACAACTAAAAAGATAAAAGGTAAATGTCAGAAGCTGCAGATCAAGGTCACGTAGAATTTACTATTACAGATACAGGAATTGCAACGATAGAGTTTGGACACCCGTTGAGTAACTCCCTACCTGGAAAAGTACTGAGAAAGCTTGCGGATACTATCACTCAACTTGGCGGCAATCATGATGTAAAAGTTATTCTCTTGAAATCCAGTGGTGATAGAGCATTTTGTGCGGGCGCAAGTTTTGATGAATTAATATCTATTAAAGACCTTGATGAAGGAAGAATCTTTTTTTCTGGTTTTTCAAGTGTTATCAATGCTTGTCGTAAATGTCCGAAGCTAATTATTGGACGGGTTCAAGGAAAGGCAGTAGGAGGAGGTGTAGGAGTTGCTTCGGCAGTGGACTATTGTTTTGCGACAGAAAATGCTGATGTTAAGCTCTCTGAACTTGCTGTAGGCATTGGTCCTTTCGTAGTTGGTCCAGCAGTTGAGAGAAAGATTGGTACTTCGGCAATGAGTATGTTGGCAATTAATGCAACTGATTGGCGATCAGCAAGATGGGCTAAGGAAAATGGGTTGTATGCGGAAATTTTTGAATCAGCAGAAGAGATGGATCAGCGAATTAATGAGCTAGCGACGACTTTGGCAAATTCAAATCCTGAGGCGATGGCACTGCTCAAAAAGGTATTTTGGGAAGGAACTGAGCACTGGGATGAGTTGTTGTCAGAAAGAGCCCTGTTGAGTGGTAAATTAGTGCTGTCTGATTTCACGATAAATGCCATAAACAAGTTTAAAAAGAAGTAATTTATCCCTTTAAAGCAAAATAATTTGCTTCAATGTAATTCTCGAATAAATCTATTCATCAGAATTTTTTAAATAAGGTTTGTTAATAATCCTAGAAATCATATCTTTGCACCCCCATTTTAGGGGAATTGTCTTATTAATTAAAGTATAAATTGTGGATACATTAAGTTACAAAACCGTTTCCGCTAACAAAGAAACTGCTGATAAAAAGTGGTTTGTAGTGGATGCCGAAGGCCAGACTGTTGGTCGTTTGGCAAGCAAGGTGGCGAAAGTTATTCGTGGAAAGCACAAAGCTAACTTTACGCCACATGCAGACTGTGGTGACAATGTAATTGTTATCAACGCTGAGAAAGTTTCTTTTTCAGGTGCTAAGTTGGTAGATAAGGATTACATCCGTTACACTGGCTACCCAGGAGGGCAGCGAATTACTTCTGCTGAGGAAATGTTGAAAAAACATCCGGAGAGATTGATCGAAAAAGCTGTTAAGGGTATGTTACCTAAGAACAAGCTTGGAAGAGCATTATTTACTAATCTAAAGGTTTACAGAGGATCTGAGCACAACCAAGAAGCACAGAAGCCCGAAGCACTTAACCTTGATACATTTAAATAAGCATGGAAGTAATTAACACATTAGGAAGAAGAAAAACAGCAGTTGCGAGAGTTTACCTCACAAAAGGTAAAGGCAACGTAACTGTTAACAAGAAAGATTATAAGGATTTCTTTCCTGTGGCAGTTCTTCAGTCAAAAATTAACCAACCGTTTGAATTGACAGATACTGTAGGTCAGTATGATGTTAGAGTAAACGTTGCTGGTGGAGGAATAAACGGACAAGTGGAAGCTATTCGTTTAGGAATCTCAAGAGCTTTGGTTGCTGTGAATGAAGAAAATAAACCATTGTTAAAAGAAGAAGGACTAATGACTCGTGACCCGCGTATGGTTGAACGTAAAAAACCAGGTCAACCGAAGGCACGTAAGAAGTTCCAGTTCTCGAAACGTTAATCGAATATTACAAAAATTTTGGCGGTTGTTTAGTATCCAAGTCCCTTAGCATTGCGAAAGCCCCTTTTGGACTGATTACTAAAGGAACGTAAACAATTAAAAATTAGAAAAATGTCAAAAGCAAAATTTGAAGATCTTTTAAAAGCTGGTGTTCACTTTGGACACTTGAAAAGAAAATGGAATCCGGCAATGGCGCCGTACATCTTTGAGGAGAAGAAAGGTATCCACATTATCGATCTAAATAAGACAATTGCACACCTCGATCAGTCGAGTGCAGCGCTAAAGCAAATAGCAAAGTCAGGAAAAAAGATTCTTTTCGTAGCTACAAAAAAACAAGCCAAAGACATCGTTGCTGAAAAAGTGAAGGAAATTAATATGCCTTTCGTTACAGAAAGATGGACTGGTGGAATGCTAACAAACTTTCAAACTACAAGAAAGTCTATCCGTAAGATGACATCTATCGACAAAATGAAAACGGATGGTACTTGGGATACGCTAAATAAAAGAGAGCGGCTTTTCAAAACTCGTCAGAGAGAGAAATTAGAGAAGAATTTCGGTTCAATAGCAGACATGACACGTCAGCCAGCTGCAGTATTTATCGTGGATATCTTGAAAGAGCATATAGCCTTGAAAGAAGCGAAACGTTTGAATATACCGACATTCGCAATGGTGGATACGAATTCTGATCCAAAGTCAGTTGATTTTCCAATTCCATCCAATGATGATGCTACCAAGGCGATTACAATTATTCTTGACGAGATCTGCGAATCCATTAAAGAAGGTTTAGAAGAAAGAAAGTCAGCGAAGAATGATCCGGAAAAGACAGAAAAGAAATCTGACAAAAAAGCAGAGGCTACTGAGGAGACAAAAATTGAAGAGCCGGTTGCAGAGCAAGTAGTTGAAGTTACGGAGGAAACCAAAACAGAAGAGCCAGTTGCAGAGCAAGAAGTTGAGGTTACGGAGGAAACTAAAACAGAAGAGCCAGTTGCGGAGCAAGAAGTTGAGGTTGCTGAAGAACCGAAAACTGAAGAGCCTGTGGCAGATCAAGAAGTTGAGGTTGCTGAAGAAGCGAAAACTGAAGAGCCAGTGGCAGAAGAAAAAGTAGAAGAGACTGAAGAGTCAAGTGCAGAAAATAAGGAGGAAAAAGCTGCTGAATAACCAGCAGAAATTTAATAACGTTTAAAATTTATATCGATGGCAATTACAGCTGCAGATGTTAACAAATTAAGACAGCAGACGGGTGCAGGAATGATGGACTGCAAAAAAGCTCTTGTAGAGACAGACGGTGACTTCGAAGCAGCAGTTGATGTTCTGAGAAAAAAAGGTCAGAAAGTCGCTGCTAAGAGAGGGGACAACGAAGCTAAAGAGGGAGTCATTTTTGCCCAAACAACGAATGATGGAAAATCAGGTGTTGTTCTTAAACTGAATTGTGAAACAGATTTTGTTGCAAAGAATGATGATTTTAGAAGCTTTGTTCAATCCATTGTAGACATCGCAATTTCAAATATGCCTGCAAATGCAGATGCATTACTTGCCCTGGCTTACGATGACAAACTTTCCGTTAGTGAGAAGATCACAGAACAGATTGGAGTGATAGGTGAAAAACTAGAGATATCTGGTTTAGCAACAGTTAAAGCGGACAAAGTAGTAGCTTACAATCACCCAGGTAACCAGTTAGCTTCTCTTGTCGGCTTGAATATGGATGGCGGAGATGAACTTGCTGAGGCGGGTCGTCAGGTAGCAATGCAAGTAGCAGCTATGAATCCGATTGCTTTGAACAAAGATCAAGTAGACGCCGAAACAATTTCGCGAGAACTAGAAGTTGGAAAGGAGCTAGCTATCCAAGAAGGGAAACCGGCTGAGATGGCTGAGAAAATTGCCCAAGGAAGATTGAATAAATTCTTTAAAGAGAATACCCTTTTAAGCCAATCTTTCGTGCGTGACAACAAGCAAACTGTTGAGCAGTTCTTGAATTCAACACAAAATGGTCTAACAGTGATCGAGTATCAAAGACTTTCTTTGAGTTAATTTGATTATTTAAAATATTAAGCCGCTGTAATTTTACAGCGGCTTTTTTGTGATGTAAATTATGAAATATAAATTTTTATTTTTTTCCTTGTTATTTTTGACTGCTTGTGCACCAACCAGATTCATTGAACCTTTAGATGAAGGTAAACTTGCGGCGGGTGCAACGTTTGGCGGGCCAATAATTGACTTTGCCGGAGCTCCAATTCCTGTTCCATTATCTTCTATCGAAGTTGGTTACGGATTTAAGAAAAATCTCACTTTTTCTGCTGGATTGCATACAACAGCTGCTGTTTTCGGGAACTTACAGCTAGATTTTGGAGGAACCTTCAAATTTTTAAATCAGAAGGGCTTCACACCAAATATGAGTATCTCTCCTTGTTTGAATACAGTCTGGGATATTTATGACAAAAAAATTAAATCATGGCCAGTGATAGATTTGAATGCTTATTGGAATTATGGTAAAAAGATGAATTACCTCTATTTAGGTGCAAATAGTTTTATTGAGCTCTCTGCAAATATGGCACTAGAGCAGGAGCAGCCTACCCCCATACTTTTTAGTCCACAAATTGGTCATGTACTTAAAGGAAAAGATCGAAAGTGGGAGTTTATTTCAGAGATAAAATTCTTAAGTCCATTCACTAATAGCTCTTATGCGTTTGTTCCATACAGAAGTTTGACTGGAGCATACGGCGCTACTGCGATATTCCTTGGTTATCGATATTATTTTAATCTTGAAAATAAATAAACATGAGGTTGCTAACATTATTTTACCTGATACTTATTCTTACGGCGTGCAAAAAGATCAATTTAGACGGACTTGCGTTTCCAAGTGAAAAGTTAGATTCTTATGCTTTCGAGAATGCAGAGGGAGAGGTAATCATTCATGACTCGCTACTCGCAACGAGCGATAATTATTCATTAATGACATTCAATTCAATTGACGCTAACACGGGGCAGTCATACAGGATTTATGGCGTTTTTATAGGTGATACAACAACGATTACAACAGATACACTTTTGGTCTATTTCCATGGTCAGTCTAAACACATGGATCATTATTTTAGTAGAGCTTCATTATTAGCCAATGTCGGTGGAAAGTATAATTATAATGTGCTCATGATGGATTATCGTGGTTATGGAATGTCAGAGGGATTAAGCAGTGAGCAGGGATTATTTGAAGATGCGAATGCCGTCATAAACTGGATTCAAGAGCAAGGTGTAAATCCCCAGAAGACAGTATTTTATGGTTATAGTCTTGGTGCAATTCCTGCTATTGACCGAATGGCCTATCGATCCGATTTTCAACCAGCTAAATTGATTATTGAAGCTCCGCTTGCATCTGTAGAATACTTAGTTCATTCTTCAACAATTATTCAAGTAAATCCTGACTTCGTCACGAACCTAGATTTTGAAAATGCGGAGAAGATAAAAGACGTAGATGAGCCGTTACTCTGGATGCATGGTGCAGAGGACACTTATGTGGCTATTGAAAATGGTGAGATCATTTATAATAATCATGGTGGCAGCGTGAAAGAAGCTCAACGTGTTTCAGAATGTGATCATAGCGAAGTTCCCATAATTATGGGTGTGGATTTATATCTGGAAAGAATTCTCAATTTTATCAGGAACTAAGAGATCAAATAATACGTTGTGCACTGAATAACGTGTAGAAATTTGTATTGAAGTTCAATAGTCAGCTCGAGTCAAATATGTTATATTTGCTCAACGCTAAATGCTCAAAATGAAATATAAAAGAGTCCTTCTCAAGCTTAGTGGAGAATCACTCATGGGAAAGAAGTCCTTTGGAATTGATAATCAACGTCTAAACGATTATGCACAGCAGATTAAAGATATTTACGATGCTGGAGTTGAAATCGCAATTGTCATTGGAGGAGGGAACATTTTTAGGGGAGTTCAAGCCGAGGAAGGTGGAATGGATAGAACGCATGGTGACTATATGGGGATGCTAGCAACAATGATAAATTCAATGGCGCTTCAAGCCGCACTAGAATCAGCAGGTATTGATTCACGTTTGCAGTCAGCAATTGAAATGAAGGAAATTGCAGAACCATTCGTTCGAAGAAGAGCGGTGCGTCATCTGGAAAAAGGCCGTGTTGTAATTTTTGGTGCAGGCACAGGTAACCCATATTTTACCACAGATTCTGCCGCTTGTTTAAGAGCTATCGAAATCAATGCTGATGTTATCTTGAAAGGAACGCGTGTAGATGGAATATATACAGCAGACCCGGAAAAAGACCCCTCTGCTAAGAAATTTGATTCAATCACATTTGATGATGTTTACGAGAATGGGTTGAAAGTAATGGATATGACCGCATTTACATTGTGCAAGGAAAATGACCTTCCAATTATCGTATTTGATATGGATACTTCTGGTAATTTGAAGAAAGTTTTATTGGGTGAAACCGTAGGAACGGTAGTTAGTAATTAGAAAGTAAAAGAAATGATTGAAGAATTGAAAATGATTTACGATGAGTTTAAAGGCTCGAATGATAAGAGTCTAAAGCACCTTGAAAGTGAGCTTTTAAAGATTCGTGCAGGTAAGGCATCTCCTTCAATGCTTTCTGGGGTGATGGTAGACTATTATGGTTCCCCAACACCATTACAGCAGGTTGCAAATGTAAATACGATGGACGCGCGTACATTGACTGTACAGCCTTGGGAGAAATCGATGTTAGAGGAAATTATGAAGGCTATTCTTCATGCAAACCTTGGATTTACTCCACAGGATAACGGAGAAGTACTCATTATAAATATACCACCTCTCACTGAGGAAAGAAGAAGAGATCTAGTAAAAAAAGCAAAAGCTGAAGGTGAACACGCGAAGGTGGGGATTAGAAATCACAGAAAGGATGCCATGGATATGGTAAAAAGTTTGAAGGATGAAGGGTTGTCTGAGGATATGCAAAAAGATGCAGAGGACGAAATTCAGAACATTACGAATGGCTTTACAAAGAAGGTTGATGAACTGATTGATACGAAGGAAAAGGATATAATGACAATCTGATTAAAAAAAATTGAAGTCGAATAGAAAGCTCCTTACAGGAGCTTTTATTTTATAACTATCTCTACACGTCGGTTTGCCTGCTCTTCATAGGAAAATTTCGGATTTTCATAAATAGGCATTGTATTTCCAAAACCAACAGATGACAAACGATTCTTGTCGATACCATTATCAATGAGATAGTGTAAAACACGTTTTGCTCTGGCCTCTGACATTTTTTGTGCAGCTATTGTATTTTTTTCGCTGTCAGAATGGACGTGTCCTTGAATTTCAATCTCTACATCTGAATTAAGCGCCATAAAGTCCATTAATCTCTTTAAACGAGCCAAGGAGCTCGGCATTATCTCGCTCTTGCCAGGTAAAAACTCTATTTCTTCTAAAAGTATTTTTTTACCCGCAGTAACACGTTCTAATTCTAAAAGCAACTCTTTACTCTGCATTGCTTCTATGGGTAGTTCAATGTCCTTGAAAAAGTAACCTTGAGCATCACATGAGATATTTAATTTGCAACGGCGGTCAATATTAAAGAAGAAATCTGATCCTATATACATAGCTTCAAGCTCTCTATTCCCCAGAATAGTTATACCTCCAATGATTGGTGTTTTATTTTCTGCATCACGAATATGTATGCTCAATGTGGGGGCGAAATCATCGTCTCGCAGATCTACAATTTTTCGTTCTTCCTCCGGTTTATGATAGGTTTTAAAATTAAAGTTCAGTGATAGCTTTTCTTCAGACTTTTTGTCTGTTGCGAAGATGAGCATGATTTTTTGGGCTTTTTTAAGTTCAATGGAATGCATGAAGCCATCACCTGTCTTTTTAGATAATCCTACTGAACTATTATTTTCGTCAACCATCATTCGTTCAATTTCTGAAATACCGCTTCCAATCTCTAAACAGATATCTTTTCGATCTTCCTTGAAAATAAGCAATTGAATATATCCACTCGAAATGGAAGCAGAGAGACCCAACTCACCATCTTCAGGAGCGATATAGGAACACCAGATCTGATTTTCTTTTAGGGATTCACGGAGAACAGGGTATGAATCTTGAACGGTCAGATTTTTACCTCCAGAGAATTGCAAGGTATAATCGCCATTATCAAAGATATTTATAGCACCTACACAACTATTGATTGCGGACGATTGTCCAACTACCATAATAGAGGTAAGCTGTAGTATTAGAAATATGATGTGTCTCTTCAATGTATTGCAAATTACCCCAAAAGAAA
>JALRKF010000149.1 GCA_023254905.1 Crocinitomicaceae bacterium
GACAACCGAATGCCCCAGCAAAAGCAGGGTTTAAATATAATGGATTCGCATAAAATTGCGTGAATTGAGGGTCTTGTGAATAAACATTACTTGTCAGTAATGACAAAAAGCAGAAGGTTAATAAGCGTTTAATTAGTTTCATTAAACTTTAGTTAAGTGAACGCGCGATTCTAAATAGTTTCTAACGGAACATTTAAAATAAAGTTACAAATATTGCAATTCACATATAATATAACAAGAATTGTTTCGTTTTTTTGTATGAACAAGACAGCGTTAAGAAACTACCTATGATAATCGATTTTAACCTCAAGATTCGACCTAAGCATTTGGCTTTGTTTTTTTTGCTTTCATTTTCGTCTGTAATATTTGCTCAGAATTCACGAATAGTTTCTCTTGACTGGGAGGCTCCAGTACTGATAACTACAAATGAGAGTCAATTTTTTGTACCTACTATTGCAGGGCAAGAACTAAGTGGATTAGTTCCTAATTACTTTTTGATTAATGATTTGGCTGAAGGAATAGAAATAAAGGAGGTTAGAATACTCAGAAAAGAACGAGCACCAGCTGAAGAGTTGAAATATCTGAAAAACCGCTTTATAAAAATTGGCAACAAATTTAATCCAACCTTCAGAACCACATATGCTTCAAAAAAACGTAAAGGAATAGTAGAGTTTATTCCTTACCTCCAAGATAATGGTTTAATACAAAGAATTGCAGAGATAGAGATCTTCTATGGCAAGGCCAATCCTATCAATTTCGCGTATCAAAAGGATTTTGTCGCGAACTCAGTTCTTCGAGAGGGAACAGGTAATTGGTATAAAATATCGATTGATGAGGATGGGATATACAAAATAGATTATGATTTTATCGTTAGCTGTTTTGAAAATACAGACGTTGATCTAAATAACATCAACTCAGACGCGATTAATTTATTTGGAAATGGAGAAGGTAAGCTGCCTGAGTTAAATTCGATAGCAAGAACAGATGATCTTGCCAAAAATGCAATTCAAATGTTTGATGGTGGAGATGGAACATTTGGACCTGGTGATTACTTTCTTTTTTCAGGCTGGGGTCCAGACAGATGGTATCTAAATACGTTGAATGAGTTCGAGCAGGATAAGAATGTGTATTCAGATTTTGCCTGCTACTTCATAAACATTAATAATTCAGATATTCCACTTAGAATTAGCAATATAAATGACGCTACTTCCCCTGTTACCAACATAGTGACATCGTACGATTTCAGAGAAGTTCATGAACTTGATTTATTAAATTTAGTAGGAGGAGGACAGCGTTGGTATGGCGAGTTATTCGATGGCGGCTCTTTGACACAAAACTTTGTCTTTACTGTTCCAGACATAGAGACCTCCATTCCAGCGAGATTTAAAGTTGCATTGGCGGCAAATGCAAAAACAATTTCTGGCAACTCACACAATTATTCAATTGGTGGTACAGCGTTAGCATCATGGCCTTTGCCAATTGCTTCAATTGATTTTTCTAGAGTTGTAAATGAGGTAATTGAAACAAATCCTCAAGAGGTTATGCCACTTGTCATCAACATTCAGCGTAATTCTCCAGATGTTCTCACTTATTTGGACAGAATTGTTTTGAATGCTCGCGCCAACTTAATTTTTGACCAAGGGCAATTATCATTTCGAGACATAACCTCTGTTGGACTTGGCAATGTTTCGCAGTTTCAGGTGATAGGGTTACCGTCTTCTAATGGTTTCATATGGGACATAACTGATAAGCATACTCCAAAGATTATTAATGGTCAATATATCGGTGGAGAATTCAGGTTTTCTCAACAAAGTGACACTTTAAGAGAATATATCGCTTGTGACGGAATCACTTACTTGCAGCCAGATCAGGTAGGATTGGTTCAAAATCAAAATTTACACGGACTAGCTCAAGCTGATTATTTGATTGTTACCCATCCTGCATTTATTCAGCAGGCAGAGAGACTTGCTAATTTACATAGGGACAATGGTCTCATTGTTCACGTTGTAACAACCGATCAAGTCTATAATGAATTCAGCTCCGGTGTTCAAGATGCCACTGCAATCAAGTTCTTTGCAAAAATGTTCTATGACAGAGGTCAGACTATACCTGAGAACCAATTGAAAAATTTACTTCTATTTGGTGACGGCACATACGACCCGAAAAACAGAGTTTCGAATAATAATAACTATGTGGTTGCTTATCAGGTACTGAATTCTGAAAGTCATATATCCTCTACTGTTGCCGACGACTATTATGGAATGTTGGATGATACAGATGGGAATCAGTCCGGTGATTTATTAGACATTGGAGTTGGCAGATTGCTTATATCAAGCACACAAATGGGCGAGGAGCAAGTGAATAAGATTGAGCACTATATGCGCAATGGATCGAACAACTTTGCCTCGGGAGGGGCAACCTGCACTGCCGATGGAGGAGTTGGAACATTTGGTGATTGGAGAACACGTTATGTACAAATTGCGGATGATGAAGAAGGGTCATATTTCATTCGCATAGATTCTGAACCGCACTACGAATACGTTAAGGATAGTTTTCCCGATATGAATTCCTCAAAGATCTATTTGGATGCATTCCAACAAACTGTGACGGCAGGAGGACAGCGATATCCTGATGTAGTTCAAAGAATTAATGAAGAGATAAATAAAGGAAGTCTTATTTTCTGTTACGTGGGTCATGGTGGAGAAGTTGGAGTTGCGGAGGAGCGCGTTATTACAGTGCCGCAAATACAAGATTGGAATAACATTGATAGACTTCCTTTAATGGTTTCTGCAACCTGTGAATTCACAAAATTTGATGATCCTAGCAGAGTTTCTGCAGGAGAGTGGGCATCGATAAATCCAACGGGTGGTGCAATAGCTCTAATGACTACAACACGATCTATCTATTTCGGTACAAATTCGCAAGTCACATCTAATTTCTACAAGAATGTTTTCAGACGAGATAATGAGTTCAAACCTCGTTCTTTTGGAGAAATTATTTCTGATACAAAAAACGCAGTGGGTGGGACAAATAAAAGAAGTTTTACTCTTATCGGAGATCCGGCACTTAGAATTTCCCTACCGTACTTTAAGGTCGTAACTGACTCGATAAATGGTATTGATCCAGAATTGGCAGTTGATACTTTGAAAGCTTTAAGTTTTGTTACCATCAAAGGACATATTGAAGATTTTTATGGTAATATATTAAATGGCTATAATGGTGTTTTATACCCGTCTGTATTTGATAAACCAAAAATTCAAGAGACACTTGTAAACGATCCTACATCGTCATTAGAAGAGTTTGAATTACAAAACAGCCGAATTTACAGGGGGAAATCTAGTGTAACCAATGGTTATTTTCAATTTGATTTCATTGTGCCAAAAGACATTAATTACACAGTGGATACAGCTAAAATAAGTTATTATGTTGAGGATGGCGCAATTGACGGTATTGGCTCGGAAAAAAGGTTCCTTGTAGGAGATGTGAACCCGGATGGCTTAAATGATGATATAGGTCCAGAAATAGAGCTTTTCATGAACGATGAGCAGTTTGTGAATGGAGGAACAACAAATGAGTCACCCATGCTTCTTGCGAAGTTATTTGATAACAGCGGTATCAACTCCTCCGGAGCAGGAATTGGTCATGATCTTGTGGCTATATTGGACGAAGAGTCGAGCTCCCCAATTGTATTAAACGAATATTATCAGTCGGATCTTGATTCGTATCAATCAGGAGAGATTCGATATGAATTTGCTAATTTGGAACCAGGTCAACATACATTATCCGTAAAGGTTTGGGATGTTAATAACAACTCTTCGAGTGAGACCATCGATTTTGTAGTAAGAGAATCAGAAGAGATCAAATTAGACCATGTTTTGAATTATCCCAACCCTTTCACTACACACACAGAGTTCTTTTTTGAGCATAATCAGATTTGCAGTGAATTGGAAGTACAATTGCAAGTGCTAACCGTCTCGGGTAAGATTGTGAAGACCATCAACAAGACGACTATGACTGAGGGCTTCAGATCTGAGGGGATTGCTTGGGACGGAAGAGATGACTTTGGCGATCAATTGGCAAAAGGAGTTTATGTGTACAGGTTGAGAGTAAGGTCTCCCGAAGGCGCAATTGCCGAGGAAACTGAAAAGTTGGTAATTTTAAAATAGTAATTGGATAAAACGAGTTGCATTTACTTATATTTGCTACTCCAAACCATTTGAATGTTGAGAAAAACAATTTACATAATTCTTGGAGCAGTTCTTAGCTCACTAGCGGTGAGAGCAGGAGGAGGTGCCACGAACGACGATTTACAGTTGAATACGATAACAACTGCAGTGCCTTTTATGGCAATAACTCCTGATTCAAGAGCAGGGGCAATGGGAGATGCTGGAACAGCTTTAGGACCTTATGCTAATTCTGTTTATTGGAATATGTCTATTTTGAATTTTGCAGAGGAAAGATCTGCAATGAGTTTGTCTTATACACCTTGGTTAAGACAATTAACGAATGATATTCATCTATCCTATCTGTCCGGGTATTATAAAGTCAATGATCAGCATGTTGTGGGAGGAAGCCTAAGATTTTTCAGTTTGGGTGAAATTACGTTTACGGATGAAAACGCAAATTATATTCGGGAAGATAAGCCGAGTGAATTTGAGTTAACAGGAGCTTATGCTTTTAGAACCTCAGAACGAACAAGTGTTGGAGTTAATGCAAAATTCGTTTATTCTAATTTGACCGGTGGAATGGTTGTACAGGGTGTTAATACGAAACCAGGAATTGCAGGAGCAGCAGACATCTCATTCTCATACAGAAATCCTGATGCAAAGATTGCTGGTACAGACGGAGTTTACACTTTCGGTGCTACTATTAACAACGTTGGAAATAAAATAGCGTATTCCTCTGCTGGAAGTTCAACTGACGACAGAGACTTTCTGCCTATGAATCTTAAAATAGGAAATTCGTTTAAAGCAGACTTCGATGCTTATAATAGTTTGTTATTCTCTTTAGACCTTCAAAAACTCCTCGTACCAACACCTCCAATTTATATTGTGAATAGTAGTAATGATGTTGTTTTAGCTTCGGGTAAGACTGGTCAGGTTGGTGTAATATCAGGAATGCTTCAATCATTTTACGATGCACCGGGAAGATTAGTTGAGGACGAGGTTACAGGAGAATATGTTCAGAATGCTGACGGTTCGTATCAGGTTGAATCAGGCTCGAAGTTTAAAGAGGAGCTAGCAGAGATAAATATTGCGTTCGGGATGGAATATTGGTATAACGATCTTTTTGCTGTTCGCGGAGGTTTATTTTATGAGGCACTATCAAAAGGTGCAAGACAATATTTCAATGCAGGAATTGGATTTAAGTATAACAAGTTCAATATTGATATCTCATACTTAGCTGCACTTCGCAGATTAAATCCGTTAGCTAATACACTTCGTTTCTCTCTAGGAATGACATTGGGCGAGCCCGGTGGATCCCAAAGCCGTGATGGCAAGCCAGAATAGAATATGAACATACGTATCGGTTATGGTGTTGACGTGCATAGATTGGAACCAGACCTTCCTCTTTTCTTGGGTGGTATAGAAATTCCATCTGATCTCGGTGCTCTAGGACACTCAGATGCCGATGTACTGCTCCATGCAATTTGCGATGCGCTCCTCGGAGCCGTTAATTTAAGAGATATTGGTTATCATTTCTCTGATACCGACCCGCGGTACAATGGAATTGACAGTAAAATTCTTCTTAGTGAGGTTATGAATTTGATACAAGACAAGGGCTATCGCGTAATTAATATCGATTCTACTGTTATAGCGGAAGCCCCTAAAATCAATCCTTACATTCCTCAAATGCAAAAGGTAATAGCAAAGATCTTGAAGGTAGAAGACGAGTGTGTTTCTATCAAAGCTACAACACACGAAAAAGTTGATTCTTTCGGACGAAGAGAAGCGATCAAAGCTTACACAGCTTGTCTGTTGATAAAAGATTAATTTCTCAATATAGTTCTTTAACGAGATCATTATATTTGTCTACAAACGAGAAAAGATGAAAATCAATCCAGCATATAATACCAGGGAGAACATTACTGAATTATACAACAAGCCTCTACTAGAACTTGTGTATGAGGCAGCTACTCTTCACAGAAAATACCATGATCCAAGTGAGGTACAAATGTCCTCACTTATCAGTGTTAAAACAGGTGGTTGCACTGAGGATTGTGGATATTGCCCTCAATCAGCGAAGTATAACACGGATGTTGAGGCTCACAAACTAATGACGGTAGAATCTGTTGTAGAACAAGCAAAAACAGCGAAGGCAAACGGGTCTTCGAGACTATGTATGGGGGCTGCTTGGAGAGAAGTAAGAGATAATAAAGATTTCGATGATGTCATCGAAATGGTGCAAGAGGTTAACAGTCTTGGGATGGAGGTTTGCTGCACACTTGGGATGATGAATGAAGAACAAGCTCTGCGACTTAAAAATGCAGGCTTGTACGCATATAATCATAACCTTGATTCATCTGAAGAATTCTACGCTGATATTATCTCAACGAGAGATTACCAAAATCGATTGGACACGATCGATAACGCTCGCAAGGCAGGAATTTCTGTTTGTTCTGGTGGTATCATTGGAATGGGCGAAACGATCGATGACAGAATTGGTTTATTGATGAGTTATGTGGCGATGGATACTCCGCCGGAATCTATTCCGATAAATGCTCTAGTAGCTGTTGAGGGAACTCCCTTGGAAGATCAAAAGCCGATCGATTCGTGGGAATTAATCAGAATGATCGCAACTACACGAATCGTATTCCCTCAGTCCGTTGTGCGCTTATCAGCAGGAAGAACACAAATGTCAACCGAGGCACAAGCAATGTGCTTTATGGCCGGTGCAAATTCTATTTTTGCTGGAGATAAATTATTGACAACACCGAATCCTGAATTCAATGAGGATGCCCAAATGTTTGAATTACTCGGTTTAACGCCTAAAGTACCTTTCAAGGATGGTGAACAGCCCAAGTCTCACCTTGATGAGAAGATCGAAATGAAGAAGAAGGAACAAGTGAGAAGAGAGCAAGAGCTAAAAGAAGCGAGAGAGAAAGCGGAAGCAAATGGATTTGCCCCAAGAAAGGTGACCGTGACACAAGATTAAGTAATGAACGAAAAGCTACTCAAAAAGCTAAGAAATAGGGAAGAAAAGGGGACATTACGTTCCCTTTCTTCGTTTGATGGGATGATTGATTTTATATCCAATGATTATTTGGGTTTTGCAAATTTCAATCTGGATTTATCCAATAGTATCGAGAGTGGTGCCACGGGCAGTCGGCTTATCAGTGGTAATCGATTACGTACAGAAGAGTTGGAGAATGCAATTGCTAAAAAATTTGGATTTAGTTATGGACTTTTTTTTAATTCAGGATTTGATGCGAATATTGGTGTTTTTAGCTCCATTCTCCAGAGGGGAGATGTAGTAATATACGATGAGTTTGTACATGCTAGTATAAGGGATGGAATTCGCTTAAGTTTTGCTGAATCCTTTTCGTTTCGACACAATGATCTGGTTCATTTAGAAGAACGACTTAAAATTTGTTCAGCTGACAATATTTATATTGCTATTGAGGGTCTTTATTCCATGAACGGTGATATTTGTCTACTTGAAGAAATTAACAACCTTGCCTCGAGTTATTCGGCAAAGATCATAATTGATGAAGCACATTCTGGAGGTGTTTTAGGTGAAGATGGAAGAGGGGTTCTTCTTGATCCAACTGAAAGTGAAGCGGTAATTTGTAAACTTATAACTTTCGGGAAGGCTTTTGGTAGTCATGGGGCCATTGTTTTATCCAATGACGAGAATATACGATCGTATCTAATTAATTTTGCAAGATCATTCATTTACACAACAGCATTGCCATTAGCTAGTTTTGAAAAGGTAATTAGCATTCTAGACTCAGAATTATACCCCAATCGAAGAAATGATTTGGCTAGAATTATCCTGAAATATAACGACCTATTCCCGCATAGTAAATCAAAAACTCCAATCAAAATTATTGAGGGCTATTCAATTACAGAGTTACAACAAATAGAAAAAAGGGCTAAACAGACTAAGCTAGGGGTGAAGGCTATTTTTTCACCAACAGTTCCTGAGGGGCACGAATGTATACGTATCGCATTACACTCCTTTAATAACGAATCTGATCTCTTATTACTTCAGGAAATACTAAATATCGAAGAATAAAAAAGCCGCATCAAATGCGGCTTTCTGCAATATATTATCAACTTATTAATTATCAGTTTCAACTGCAGCGAGCGATTCTGACTTGTATTCGCCAGCATCAAGCTTCGCTTTCATTTTAGTAAATGTATCTATTGTGTATTTAACATCCTCTAATGTATGAGCTGCAGTAGGAATCAGTCGGAGCATAAGCACGTCTTTAGGAACAACTGGATAAATTACTATTGAGCAGAATATACTGTGGTTTTCCCGAAGGTCAAACGTAAGATTTGTAGCCTCTCCTAGTCCACCTTTCAGGAAAACAGGTGTTACAGCTGAGTTCGTTTCTCCGATATCAAAACCTGCATCCACAAGACCTTTTTGTAATGCACTTGCGATTTTCCAAAGATTTTCTTTATGTTCTGGTTGCGTTCTTAATAGTTCTAGTCTTTTACGAGCCCCAACCACAAGTGGCATAGGCAGCGACTTGGCAAATACCTGAGATCGCATGTTGTAACGTAAGAATTCAATTAGGTTTTCATTACCGCAAATGAATGCACCGATTGAAGCCATTGACTTTGCGAATGTTCCAAACAATACATCGATCTCCT
>JALRKF010000119.1 GCA_023254905.1 Crocinitomicaceae bacterium
CCTGGAAGAACATATCGAGAGGCACGCACTGTACAAAGGTGCGGTCGTCTATAATCATATCCTAAACTTTTAAATTCAGCACGGATTACTCCGTAGTCGAAACCTACATTATGTGCAACAAATACGCAGTCCTCGGTGAATTCAACAATACCCTTAGCTATCTCATAAAATTTTGGTGCGTTGGAGACCATTTTATCGTTGATACCCGTTAGCTTCACTATGAACTGGGGAATAGGCATTTCAGGATTTACAAGAGTGTTATACTCATCAATCACTTTTTTTCCATCATGCTTATAAATTGCGATCTCCGTGATCTTTGAATTTTTTGGACTACCTCCTGTTGTTTCGATATCTATGATCGCATAATTCATCTCCTAAATATAGGAAGGAATCAACCAATAGCTAAAGAGTTCAGCAAAACAATTATCTTTGAGGAAAATAGAAATTGTGGATAAGAAAAGACAGTTTATGTTTAGATTGGTTATAGGCGTAGTGGTGATCACAGCTGTAATATTTCTGTCGTTCAAATATCTTTTAAAAGGACCTCCATTTATTAAAGTTTTAGCTATCGGTCTTATTGCTGCGACTGGCTATTTAGTAGTTGATAACCTAATTAAAAAATCAAAAGAAAATGAATAATTTCAGTTCAAGTAATCCAAACTTTTCAATTGATCCAAAAAAGATCACGAGATATGTAATGATTGGAATCTTAGGGTTAGTTTTATTAATACTTTTTTTCATGTCCTGGACAGATGTGGCTCCTGGTGAAGAAGGATTTGTTTACAGGCCATATGGAGGGGGAGTCGATAAAGAACAGGTTTATTCCGAGGGAACCATCTTCATTGCTCCATGGAACGAAATGATTACTTACAATGTGCGCCAGCAATCAAAAAACTATCAATCTGTTGTAATGGATATTAATGGAACAGATATTACAGTTGATGTTGCCGTGAATTATTCTGCAGCAGCTGGTCTAACGGCAAAACTGCACTTAAAGCATGGTCCTGGCTTCATTTCATTCATAGATGACAAGGCCAAAGGTGCAATAAAAGATGTTATCGGCCGATATACATACGAACAAGTTTACTCCTCGAAAAGAGAAGCTTTAGAGGGAGAGATTGAGGAGATACTTAAAAAGGACTTCAAAGGGAATTATATTAACCTGCATTATGTAGAGATAGCAGATGTAAATTTACCGGCAAACATTGCAACAGAGATAACCAACAAGGAAACACAAAAGCAAAGAAACTTAACAGCCAAAGAGAAACAAAAAGAAGAGGAGTACCTGGCGAATGCCAAAATTGCCAAGTCACGTGGAGATAGTGCATTGGTAGTATCTGCTCAATTTAAAGCGGAGGCAATTCAGCTGGAGGCAGAACAGATAGGTAAAAACCCTCAGTATATAGAGCTTAAGAAATGGGAGAAATGGGATGGTGTAGGATCTCCATATGGTGAAGGAAATGTCTTCGGTTCAGGAGTTTCTATTTTGAAGAATTATAAATAAAGTATGAATAAAAAAAGAGACAGGCTATTAGCCTGTCTCTTTTTAATGGCATCATCAACGCCTTTCAAATATAAATTTATTCTTACACGGTAACACCAAGAACCTCCGCCATTTTTAATCCGATCTCGGCAGGAGAGTCAACGACATGAATACCGCATTCAGTCATAATCCTCTTCTTGGCTTCTGCAGTATCGTCGGCACCACCAACAATCGCACCAGCGTGCCCCATTGTTCTCCCTTTTGGAGCAGTTTCTCCTGCGATGAATCCAACTACTGGCTTTCTAGAGTTTTCCTTAATCCAACGAGCTGCAATTGCCTCGAGATTACCACCAATCTCACCAATCATAACGATTCCCTCTGTATCCGGATCATTCATCAATAACTCTACGGCTTCTTTTGTTGTTGTTCCTATGATAGGATCACCACCAATTCCAATTGCAGTTGTAATACCTAAACCTGATTTAGCAACTTGATCCGCTGCTTCATATGTGAGCGTACCTGACTTTGAAACAATACCAATCTTTCCTTGTTTAAAAACAAAACCAGGCATGATACCAACCTTTGCTTCACCAGCAGTAATTACACCAGGACAGTTAGGACCAATCAATGTACAATCGTAGTTTTGAATATACTCTTTAGCCTTGACCATATCATTGACTGGAATACCTTCGGTAATACATACAATTACTTTTATTCCTGCATTGGCTGCTTCCATTATGGCATCTGCCGCAAAAGCTGGCGGCACAAAGATTATTGAAACATCTGCTTCAGTTTTTTTAACCGCTTCTGATACAGTATTAAAAACAGGGCGATCGAGGTGTGTTAAACCTCCTTTTCCAGGAGTGACACCACCAACAACATTTGTTCCATATTCGATCATCTGACCGGCGTGGAACGTTCCTTCACTCCCTGTGAATCCTTGTACAATAACTTTAGAATCTTTGTTTACTAATACGCTCATGCTTGCGGTTTTAAGGTCTGTTTTTAGTTCGATTTCAAATTTACGAGTTTGAATTTGTTTTCCAATTAACTTTTGGAAATTCTATTCAACTCGATGCACTTTTAAAGTGTAAACTAAAATCGAATTGGGTGGGATTTTGTTAAGACTTCTTGGTCCATATCCGAGTTGTGGTGGAGCGACAAGGAATGCTTTGCCTCCTTCATTAAGTTTTAATACTATTTCTTTCCAAGCTCCAATTAATTCATTTACTGCGAAAGTTACGGGCTCTAGTTGTTCATCAAAAACATTACCGTCTATTAATGTGCCTTTGTATGTGAAAGATATTCTGTCCTTCGCATGGATACGTATGCCTTCTCCTTGCTCCTCGATTTTGTAATAGAGTCCTGATTCAGAGGCTGTACACTCTATTTTCTTTTGATGTAAAAAAGTCCTAATCCTTGTGTCGAAATCTTTTAGTTGATCTTCGCTGTATGTATTACAGGAAAATAGAAGGAGGAAAAGAAAAAATTGGAGATACTTAATCATAATTGAATTGGCTTTACGCGGTACCCCTCTTGCTGTAGTAGACGAATTAGTCCGTTGGGACCTCCAAGATGTCCAGCTCCCACAGCGATGAATGCACTTTGCTTACTTACAATTTCTTTTATTTTTTGTATCCAGCTTCTATTTCTTTTTGAAAGAAACTCTTCCTCATAGTCAGAGAAGTATGAATCACTATTGTGGATGAAATAATACATTGAATCCACGTTTTGGGATTTGTATAGTTCAGTGAGTAATATAAATTCACCAATATTATCTACTCCTCTTACTTGCTCCATGACCATTTCGGTCTGCACCTCTTTAGGAAGATCATCAAACAAAGTAATCTGCTCTTTTGCGGTCTCAAAACCAATGATCGGGATACTATCCATTTTAGCAAGTAGATTTAATTCAGCCTCATGAGATTTTATGTTCTGTGCAGTTGAATCTTCTTTTGTATTGGATATCATGGCAAACATTTGACTTATCACAACTGGCTTTATTTTCGAGAAATTCGCATGAAATAATTGTTCTGAAATTGACAGATTGTCTGTTGCAAAATGGAGTATTGAATCTTGTTGTTCATCTGAGAAGAAATCAAAAAGTTCCCCATCTTCGAGAAGCATTAAATCCATAATAGACGGATCGAAGATCTCACTATTCAATTCCATGACCAAAACATCGCTTTTCAAGAGTAATTCTTTAATTTTTTTTGGAAAAAAGAATGCATCCTTGCGCATAAGATGCATAGTTCCAAATAAATATGCACTGTGTGTTGTGTCAGAAGATACTTCCCACAGGACACTATTAAATTTCGCATTACTATTCTGTGCATTCCCTCTATAGGATAGGATTGAGACTGAAAAGAAAAATAGTAATGCGGTTCTTATCATTAGCTTAATTCGACCAGAAAGTGATCTCCTTCCTGAATTAATATTTTGAATTTAAATCCTTCTTTAATTGCCGTATTTTTAAATTTTTCTGCATCCAGATAAAGCCAATTAAACCAGGGTGTTACATGATTCTTGTAGCTCATTTGGTATTTAAAATCTCCATAATACTCAGATGCGAGATCAATCCAAAGACTTCCATCTTCATTCTCATAGAGATACTTTATATCAGTTGAATCGCAGATTACTTTTCCTCCAGGTTTAAGTAACTCTCTACATTTCTGGAGAAAGGGTGTCAAGCAACTTAATTTACCCGCTATTCCGATTCCATTCATCAGTATTAGAATAGTATCGTATGTTTCATTTTTAAGCTCAAAAAAGCTTATTTGCTCTGCATTCAATTCATTCCGTAGCAAATATCTGATACTTCCTGCACTCGTGTCAATAGCTTTTACATCGAAGCCACGCCTCAGTAGCTCTCTGGTATGAATACCGGCTCCTGCCCCAACGTCTAGAACTTTTCCAAAACAATTATCGAGTGCAACCTTTTCAATTTCTGGAAACATATCAAAGGACCGGAACAAATAGCTAACTGGAATTATATCGTCATCACAAAGCTCAGATTTGACAATAATGTTATCGTCTTGATTTTGCTTGGTGTAGTCTAGAATTGCTTTACCAATAGGATCGTGAAAGTCAGACATATTTAGAAATCGTATTCGTCGTAACCGTCTTCAAATTCATCGAACCCGAATTCATCATCCTCATCATCTGTTTCAGATTCAGTCTCAAACCTTAGTGATTCGTCCTCTGAGGATTTCGAATTCTCGTCGGGAGACTTGCCTATAGAAAGGGCAACTTGAGGATTGTGAGGTGTGTCCTTTACTACCTCAATTAACTCAATTAGAAAAATCCACATGCACAAGAAGTCATGTACGAGTATCATCCGCTGATTTGGTTCGGTAATGTATTCACGAATCGTTGACTCGGACATCACGGCTGGTAGAATCTGATCAGGATTTTCTCCAAAGGTCATGTCAAATAGACTGATTTCAAAGCCCTTATCCCAATTAGCATTGGACATATAAAAGGAGGCCATTTGATCGTTGGAGAATTCGTAGGCGCTCAAAATAGATCTGTAAAATGACTCGAAATCAGCACCATCAGAAATGATTATATCTCTAAATACCTCGTCGGCATCTTTAGAGTCAAGAAGAACGCGGAACTTTAAACCTGCCATCTATAAAATAAATTCGGAACAAAAGTAATGATAATTCTTATGCTTTTAACTTCACAATAAGTCCGAGTTCTTTGCCAAGTTCCAGCATAAAATTAAAAGCTTGATCTCTATTATTTTCTATCTCACCCTCCAAAATAGCTTCTTTGATTTTATTTTTTATCATACCTACCGTATGACACGGTTCCAAATTGAAAGTATCCATTACCTCTTTACCAGATATTGGAGGTTGGAAATTACGCAATCGGTCTTTTTCTTCAACGGTTTTTAATTTACGTTCAACTTCTTCGAAATTTTTCTTGTATCGTTTAACTCGAAATTCATTTTTCGAGGTAATGTCAGCATTACAAAGTTTCATTAAATCCTCAATATCATCACCCGCCTCAAAAAGTAATCTTCTTACTGCAGAATCTGTAACATTCCCTTTTACGAGAGCAATTGGCCGAAGGTGAAGCCTGACTAACTTCTGAACATATTTCATTTTGTTATCAAGCGGTAGTCTTAACCGTTTGAATATTTTCGGAACCATTCGTGCGCCGAGTTCTTCATGACCATGAAATGTCCAGCCTACTTTATCATCAAATCGCTTTGTATTTGGTTTGGCTATATCATGCAGAATTGCAGACCATCTTAGCCATAGATTGTCAGTCACCTCGCAAATATTATCCAATACTTCAAGTGTATGATGGAAGTTGTCTTTGTGTGATTTACCATTAATCTTTTCGATACCATATAGTTTCACCAATTCTGGGAAAAACTGATGAAGTAGTTTTGTACTCATTAATAATTTGAATCCGCGAGAAGGTTGATCACTGAGAATGATTTTGTTCAACTCAGTCATGATTCGTTCTTTACTTATAATATTCAATCTTTGCGCGTTGTTGGCAATAGAATTCAGACAATCAATTTCTATTTTAAAGTTTAGTTGAGTTGCAAATCGAATTGCACGCATCATACGAAGGGGATCATCTGAGAATGTTTTTTCTGGATCAAGCGGTGTCCGGATGATACCTTTTTCTAAGTCTCCGATACCCTCAAAAGGGTCCAAAAGTTCTCCGAAATTTTCCTGTCGTAAATCTATGGCGAGAGCATTGATAGTGAAGTCTCTTCGTTCTTGGTCGTCCTTTAAAGTACCAGTTGAAATTTTGGGGTTTCTAGAGTGCTCATTGTATGATTCTTTTCTAGAGCCTACAAATTCAATATCTAGATCTTTGTAAATAAAATGTGCCGTTCCAAAATGATCAAAGAAGGATACCTTTTTAACCCGTAATTTTTCGGCGCATGCCTTTGCCAGTTCCAATCCATTTCCGACAACGACAATATCAATATCTTTGGATGGACGACCAAGCATGAGGTCTCGAACAAATCCCCCCACTACATAAGCTTCCAATCCTTGCTCTGACACTATCTGTGAAGCTACTTTGAATACGGGGTGTTTGAGATGTTTCTTAAGGTTGGTACCCATAATTTGGCAAAGATAATTTATTCCATTCAGTTAGCTATCTTTGAAGCAAAAGTACTATATCATTGAAAAACACATTCGCAAAAGTAGCTTATTACGGTGTTGAAGTCTACGTTAACAAGTTTTACAAGGATAATGGAATGCATCGTCGAATCGTTGAATTTGGTGATAATGTTATTGAGTATTGGGATACAGAAACAGAGCTTCCACCTTTTTTATTGGTTCATGGTTTTGGTGCGGAGGCTAAATATCAATGGTATTTACAGATAGCATTGTTGAGCAAGAGATTTCGTGTCATCATGCCCAACCTATTGTATTTTGGAAATACGAAGAATAGGAGTGGAAAGTTCACTGTGCAAGATCAGGTTGAAATGCTTGTTGATTTCTTGAACCATTTAAATATCTCGGATATTAAACTTTTGGGTGCATCCTATGGGGGGCTCATAGGTATTGAACTCGCATCCCAAAAGGATATTGTGAATGAGCTTTTTTTGATGGGTGCTCCTGTAAAGTATATGTATAAAGATGACATAGATAGAGTTTCGAAGATTTTCGAAATAGAGGAGCTTCATGAGTTATTTATTCCGAGTAATCCTGCTCAGTTAAAGAAACTTATTCATGCATCGAATGGAAAACCATCTTGGATACCGTCTTTCTTTTTAAAACCATTTCAGGAACATTTTTATGAAGGTTCAAGAGAGGAAAAAGAGCAATTACTGAAGCATTTAATAGCGGTTCGCGACGAACTAAAAGAAAAGGAATATCAAATAAGTTTGCCTATCCATTTAATCTGGGGCACGAATGATCCCATAGTACCATTAGATAGAGCAGAGAAGTTGAAAGAACATATCGGAGATACTTGTACAATTGATGCTATAAAAAATGGAGGACATATGGCAAATTTGGTTAAGCCAAAATCCTTTAATCGCATTTTGAAGAGGTATTTATGATTATTTGCGAAGAATCTTGAAAGATCCGTCAATTTCAATTTTAATTAATTGAGATGGAGTTACCATTTTTTCAGAAAGACGTTCTTCTAGAATTCCGTCTACATGTTCTTTGACTAAGCAAGAGATTTCATCAAAATTTTGCGGATGGGGTTCTCCTGATAAATTGGCAGAGGTACTAACGATTGGTTTTCTAATTCCCTTTATCAGTTGTAAGCAATTAGAATCCTTGGTTATTCTTATACCCACGGAGCCATCCTCAGCCAATACTGTCGGTGCGATTCCCTTTACATTGGGATAGATTATGGTTAAAGGTTTTTCGGTGAAATCCGCGAGATCGTAACAAACCTCATGGAATTCGGGAACATATCTTTCGAGCATAGCGAATCCATCAACAAGAATTATAAAACTCTTTTGAGCAGGCCTATTCTTTATAGACAGTAGCTTTTGACAAGCAGTTTCGTTGGTCGCATCACATCCAAGCCCCCAGATCGTATCTGATGGATACAATAGTGTACCACCATTTTTGATTAACTCAATACTTTCTTTAATTTTCATTGCTGTCTAATAAATCTGGTCTCCTCTTTTTAGTTCTTTCAATTGCTTTTTCCTCTCTCCATTTATCGATACTTTTAAAATCACCAGATAACAACACCTCAGGAACTTTCCAACCATTGTATTCTGGAGGTCTGGTGTAAACAGGTGGTGATAAAAGATTATCCTGAAAACTATCCGTTAAAGCAGAAGTTTCATTGTTCAAAACACCAGGAATAAGCCGGACAACACTGTCTACCAGAACAGCTGCTGCTAACTCACCGCCGGAAAGAACGTATGAACCTATTGATAATTCGCGCGTAATATAGTGCTCTCTGACACGCTCATCTACGCCTTTGTAATGGCCACAAAGGATCATAATATTGTTTTTTATGCTAAGTTCATTTGAAATACTTTGTTCAAGTAATTCGCCATCTGGGGTCATATAAATGATTTCATCGTATTTCCGCTCTGCTTTTAGTTGTTCTATTATCTTGGCTATGGGCTCAATGCTCATTACCATCCCTGCACCGCCACCATATTGATAATCATCAACGTTCTTATGTTTGTCGCTAGAGTAATTGCGGATATTGTGAATATAGATTTCCGAGAGACCTTTCTCTTGTGCTCGCTTCATGATTGAGTCGGAAAAAGGTCCTTCAAGCAAGGCGGGGAGGATTGTTAGTATATCTATACGCATAACGCAAAATTAAGTAATTTAGAATTCAAAATTTCAACCCATGAAAAGGTTCTTCGTTTTCTTAAATTTCATGATTGCTACCTTATTCGTCGCTGCCCAATATGATAGCAATACCTCTCCAACTTATCCTGAATTAATCGAGATCTATAAGCAATTGGATAGCGATCATGAGGAGATCGAATTATATAACATGGGACCGTCTGATTTTGGATTGCCGATCTACTTGTGTGTAGTGAATGGAGCCAGAGATTCAATTGGAACATTTATGAGAGCCATGCAAGAGACCACACTGCTTATTAATAATGCGATTCATGCAGGAGAGCCTGATGGAGTAAATGCATGTTTGATATGGATCAATAATTGGATAAAATCTGGAAAACCCAGAGATATTCCGCTTGTAGGTATAATTCCTGCTTACAACGTGGGAGGAATGATGAATCGATCTAGTTCAAGCCGAGCAAATCAAAATGGTCCTGAGGAATATGGTTTCAGAGGAAATGCTCAAAACTTAGATTTAAACAGAGATTTTATAAAAATGGATAGTAAAAACATGTTCACTTTTGCAAATATCTATCAAAATCTGGATCCAGATGTTTTCATCGATACGCATGTATCCAATGGTGCTGATTATCAATATTACCTAACATATATTGCGTCTGTTCGAGAACGAATGGCTCCTGCTACAGGAGAGCTTTTATATGAAAACCTAATACCACATTTGGAATCAACATTCACTGAGAAATTATTTCCAATTGTTCCCTATGTAAATATGAAAGGTAAAACACCTGATGAAGGGATCATTATTTTTAATGATCTTCCCAGGTACGCTATGGGATATGGAACAATCATGGATGCAATGAGCTTTACGACAGAAACACACATGCTCAAACCTTTTGCAGAAAGAGTTAAGCATACACAACTTTTCATTGAGGAGACTATCAATTGGATGAGAGATAATAAATGGAACATAGAGAAAGCTCGCGTTGAGGCTTTAATGTGGGAGGAAGAGATGACTAAGTTTAAGTACGATCTAAAAGTGACCGAAAGTTACGATTCAATCCTATTTTATGGATTTGATGCGTACTATCCCATTAGTGAGGTGACTGGAAAGAAGTTACTCAAATATGATAGAAATCGTCCATTCCAGAAATACATTTCCTATTATAATGATTGCTTTGCATCTAAGGAGGTAACGATTCCAGATAAAATCATTCTCGGCTCTCAATGTGAGGGTTTGAAGGATAGGCTAATCGCCAATGGAATTGATCTAGAGAGTTTGGATCAGGATACATTGATGTCTGTAAATCGTTTACGAGTTCTTGATTTTAAAACAGCAGATAAACCATATGAAGGCCATTTTCTTCATAACGATGTTCGATTTGAATTTGAGAATGTCCAACAAAGAATGAAAAAGGGAGATTGGGTAATTTCTTTGGATCAACCCAACAAAAGATTCATAATGTCCCTTTTTGTTCCGGATGCACCTGACAGTTATTTCAATTGGAATTATTTCGACTCCTATGTACAGCAAAAGGAGTATTTTTCATCCTATATTTTTGATGAGTATGCAAAGCAAATGTTAAAAGAAAACGAATCACTACGCATCGAGTTTGAAGCAAAGAAAAAGAGTGATAAAGAATTTTCAGATAATGACTTTTTACAGCTATCTTATCTTTACGAGAGGAGTAAATTCTATGAGCCAACACACAATGTTTTACCTTATTATTTCGTAGAAGAATAGCATTACGAGAATCGAATGAATTGCCCTTTTATTCGATTTTATTTTCATCTTGGAAAGGGTATATTTGTGAAAAATCATTTTTCATGAGAAAACTACTATTGCTAATTATAATCTTGGTGACGACACCTGCAGTTGCTCAGGATACTACTTGGGTTCAGACTTTTACATTCGATTCAATATCCACGAGAAGAGGAGATTTTGCATTTCCTCAGCACTTAAATAATATGCGATTTGAAAAGGTTCTAATGTATTACAAGTTAAAATGTAGTCCACTTACTCCTTGGGATCAGTATAACTGTGGAGAATGGGACTATTTAACTTACACACGCGTGTTTGATCATACTGGCATTTTGGATTCTGTCCAAGTAGATAGTGTGAAGTTTTTACATAATTATCAAAGCTCAGGAACATATGATTACGAACCATGGGGTTATGATTATGCCAATTTAGTCGGAACTATAGAGCATAATAGAACCGGTGCATCTCTGACATTGAATTCCCTTGGTTTCTCACAGGCTGGAGCTGTTGCATACCCATTTGATCAGACGAAGAAAGGAGGAAGATATCAAATGCTTGTTACTGCGGCAGAGCTTACCGCAGCAGGAATTGTCGCCGGTGATATTGAGTCGATCGCGATATACATAAACGCTATCACTGGTAATGGTGAGCTTATGCATCCCTCTGTATCAATCAAAGGCACTACAGATACGGCAATATCGGATTTTCATAAAACTGGTTTTACACAAGTTTATGATCTTTCTAAAGATGGTTCGACTTCACCTTTTTTAGTGACTGGTGAAAATGAATTGTTGTTTTATCAGCCTTATACTTGGAATGGAACGGATAATCTGATCATCGAATATAGCTTTGATCATTCTGTAGATTACACCGATATTTTCTCTTTTGATGCTGAATCCTCCTCTCCTGGGATGGCGATCAATTATTCTGGTAAAAATGGATCGATGGAATTCAATGGTTCAAATTACGCACTAACTGAATTGTCTGATATTGATCTTGGAGGAGCTATAACGATATCATTTTGGGCCAAGGGAAGCGGCAATACGGGAGTTAATACATCTATTTTAGAGGGATACGATACGCTGAATAATCGAGTAATTAACATTCATATGCCATGGAGTAATAATCGCCTCTATTGGGATTGCGGAGAAGGTTCTGGTTATGACAGAATTGATATTGATATGTCCGGAAGTGGAATTGACAACGAGTGGCATCATTGGGCATTTGTAAAAGACCAATCGACAGGTGAGATGAAGGTTTTACGAGATGGAGTCTTATTTCACAATGGAACTGGTCTGACAAGAATGATTGGTGAATTACACAGATTGGTGATCGGATCAAATAAAAATTATGGAAATAAATGGTCAGGAAGGATAGATGAGTTCCAGATTTTTAATTCTGCACTTGATGAGCTCACGATCGCTAATTGGTATAAAAAGAAGACAGATGCTACGCATCCCAATTGGGCAGATCTATTGGTTTATTATGATTTTGATGAAGAGGAATGTGCTGCAGACTTATCAGGCAATGATTATTTGTTGATGCCATCAGAATTTGGAATGTTCGATTTTTCAGAATATCCAAGTGCAGGTATAGATATTGATGTCAATAGGATTCTATGCAGTCTGGGAACCGGCGCAGTTGCGGGAACAAGTACAGAAATCGTAGTAGATCGAATGGAAAAAGTAGAGCCCGAGGTGGTTTTTGAGTTCCAGCCGTTAAATAGACATTTTGAGATAACGAATGCATTTATCGCTGCACCAGCAGGTAACATCGAGATAATTGACGAGACAGGAACAATTGTTTCGTCTAATCCATATTTGACTTCTGGTTCGTTAACAAATCAGACCATAACTTATTATCAGCTTCCATACGAGATAATTCATGATGTTGAGATAGGAAGATACATTACACCCTATGGAATTCAATTTGATCTTGGTCCAAACGGATTTACTTGGATATATGATGTAACCGATTATCAAATGTATTTGAAGGACACGGTTGATCTAGCTGCGCATAATACACAAGAATTAATAGATTTGAAATTTGCTTTTATTGAAGGTATTCCGCCCAGAGATGTGCATAAAAGAGAACCTATTTGGAGTGATTTTCGAAGTTACTCCTATGCGAGTATGGATAATGATGTAAATCTATCTGCTGTTTCCATTACATTATCAGACACATCCGAAATGTATAAGATCAAAACGCGTTTTACAGGGCATGGACATCACGGGAACAACAATTGTTGCGAATGGGGCTTTGGTGCTGGTCGTGACCATGAAATCCTTGTGGATGGTGTTTCAAGGTTCAACTGGGAGATATGGGAGGAAACAGCTTGTGGAGATAATCCAAATATAAGTCAGGGTGGGACTTGGCCGTATGCAAGAGAGGGTTGGTGTCCAGGTGATATGGTAAAGGAATATGACCATGAATTAACGCCTTATGTTACACCTGGTACTGCCGTGACTCTGGATTATGATATTACGGATGTCCCGGTCAGTGATCCAGCTCAAGGAAATGGAAATTATATAGTTGCAATGGATTTAATTTCTTATTCGGCGCCTAATTTCCAAAACGATGCCGCGATAATTGATGTCTTAAATCCAAATAATTATGAATATTACGGGAAATGGAATCCAGGATGTCAGAATCCCAGGTTGATCATTCAGAATACAGGCGAACAGGATCTTACGAGTTGTGTGATCCGAGTTTATATTTCTGCTTCCCAACCTTTTGATTACACATGGACAGGAAGTCTATCTTTTTTAGAAAAGGAGATCGTTGAAATTCCAATTCCTGGTCTTTGGTGGTGGAATAATGAAAATCCTAACCTCTCTTTTACAGCCGAAATAATAGAACTTAATGGTGGAGCCAACGTCGATGAATATCCACATAACAATATGAAGAATGTACCATTTGAGGCACCTGAATATATCTCTGGTCAATTTCTAGTTTGGTTTAATACCAATAACAAGGCCCACGAGAATAAATGGAGATTAGAGGATTCAGATGGGAATATCATTTTCGATGATTATGGATCTTTTGGCTCTCTGCAAAATACAACCACTTATAAGGATACTTTTGATCTTGAGCCAGGATGTTACAGCATAATTCTTGAGGATAATGATAATGATGGAATTGGATTCTGGTATTCCAGTCAGGTAGAGGGCGAGACTACAGGGACATTCCGAGTAAGAATTGTTGGTGGGGGATATATAGAATTTTTCCCTGCTGATTTTGGAAACTTCCACCGATATAATTTCACCGTTGGCTATGAGGTAGGCCTGAATGAAAAGTACATAGATCACGATATTCTTATTTATCCGAACCCAACAGATGGATTGCTCAACGTGGAACTGAGCGGTTTTGTTCAGAATGAGGCACAACTTGAGGTTTACGATTTAATGGGGAGAAAAATTTATAGCGGAGCCATGAATGCCGGTAAGACTTTTGCAAGTTCAGCAATTGACCTGACAGGTAGTCCTACCGGTCATTATGTTATCAAGGTAAAAACGGGGGCAAGTGTCTACACGAAAGAGTTCGTTATTCAGTGAAACTAATGAAAGATTTTAGGAGTAAAAGTTTGGTCTTAAACCGTGTTCTAAAATGAAATGTTAGTTTGAATACCTCAAATTATTCACAAATAGCTGATATTGGGTAAATAATATCAAAGGTTCGTAGAATTTGAGACAACCTTTTTCACTGAGATTCGTATTTTTAGCGTAGCTTATGCGTATACAGACCATATTACTGTTTTTTCTGTTATTTACGGCAGGTTCAACCTTCAGCCAGTTTGAAGATGTAAACCTAAAAATGGATGGCAATTGGCACTCCCTTAAATCAGAAGACGGAATAAACGTTAGTTACAAATTTCAAGTTTGTGAGCAGTTCGATCGCCAAGTAGCAAAGTACCTACTAAAAGTTACAAATACGAACTTGGAAACTAAGCATGTACGTTTTTCAACCGAGACTTATTTAAACGGTGATTGTACAAACTGCAATAGAATAGATGACCAAGAATACTTGACCTCTATTTTTTTGGATGAAGATTCGACCGTTGAAGGTGTTTGTGGCCAAAATAAAAAGCAGTTAGAGTTGTTCTCACATTTTATTATTCATGTCCCAGGTATGTCTGGAAAACATTTAACGGATATAAAAATTGTAAATCTGGATATCGACTAATGGTGTCTGTTAAGAACATAGCGATTTTGTGTTCACTTCTCTCTGTTGCTTTTAAAACAGAAGGACAATGTAATCTTACGGCCACTCCGGATACTGCTAATATTAATTGTGGACAAACGGTCACTCTTAGTGCTCAAGTTTTTGCATCAACTCCAGTTTTAGAAGAAGATTTCAATGGACAGACATTGAGTGCTGGATGGAGCTCTAGTATTCCTGTTAACTATTCAAATCCTTGCGGTCCAACTCTTGATGGAACACCCGCGGCATGGATGGGGAGTAATACTTTCCCGCGAGTTCTTACTACAGTTGGATTTGATTTGAGTTGTGGAGCTCTTGTTTGTTTTGAGTTAGATTTTGCGAACGATGAAAATGCTGTGGATTGTGAGGATCCTGATCAAACAGATGAAGGCGTATTCTTTCAGTATTCCGTAGATGGTGGAGCCACATGGGTGGATATCTTTTATTTCGAACCAACAAATAACATGTCGGGGCCCTATTTTCAATGGGCTGAGTACTGTTTTGATATCCCACCTGGTGCATTTTCAGCGAATACCATGTTTCAATGGAATCAGCCGAATGCAACACAAGGAGCTTTTGATCACTGGGGAATAGATAATGTTGTAATTACTCCTTACATCTGTGGAGGAGGACCGGCATCATTTGATTGGGATAATCTTCCTGGCACGAATGATCCTGCCATTCAGGACGTATCACCCCAAACATCTACTACTTACATAGTAGAGTATAATGATGGTCAGAACCAATGCTTTGATACTGTAGTTGTGAATGTTACACAACTAATCGCAGAAGCCAGTGCTTCAGACTCTACATTCATGTGTCCAACTTGTGTCACGCTTGACGCCCAGCTATTGAACAGTACAGCAGGTTCCATAATTGATGATTTTGACCCTGGTATTGATCCACTGATGTGGAGTGATATTCAGAATGGAACTGCAGGTACTGGATGTGGTGGAATGTCTGGTAATGGATTGCACTTTGACGGAACAGGTACTGAGAGATATGCTGCGACAATTCCTGTAGATGCTACTTTCTGTACAACAATTGATTTCTGTTTATTCCTTGGTAATACAGGTTCTGGAGGGGCTCCTTGTGAAAATGTTGATGCTAATGAGAACGTAGCATTAGAATATAGCATAGATGGAGGTTTAACATGGAATCAGATCATTTTATACGATCATTCGCAATGGGATAACAATAATAATTGGCAGTGTTTCACAATTCCCATACCACCTCCAGCGCAAACCACAAATACAATTTTTAGATGGAATCAAGTTCAGTTTTCATCTTGTGCAGGTTGTGACAATTGGAGTTTAGATGATGTAAACATAAGCTGTACTCCACCATTATTCAATTATGCATGGACTCCAGCTGCAGATCTTGATGATCCAACTCTACAAAGTCCTCAGTCATGTGCAGTAGCTCCAACTAATTATTCGGTAACAATTACTGATCCAGGTACCGGCTGCTCAGCAACAGATGATGTATTCCTTGATATTACTTGTGGGTGTATGTTTACCACATTTACCGCGAATGCCAGTCAATGTGAAACTGGGAATGTCTTCACTATATCCGGGGATATTGAATATATTGTAAATCCAGGTACCGGCACAATTGAAATAGAGGTTACAAATGCCTCTGGTACATATACACAAATTATTAATGGCCCATTTGTTAATCAGCAATTATATACTTACCAAATAACTGGTATCCCCGCAGATGGATCGCCATTCACAGTAGATATTTATTTTTCGGATGAGCTTACTTGTAACACTCAACAAACAGGTATGTCCGCAATCACTCCCGATATTATATCAATATTTGGTGGAGATACATATTGTCCTGGAGATTTGGTAGAGAATATTCAAGCCGATGCAATCGGAAATGGACCTTGGACAATTGAATACACACTAGACGGAGTAACGCAATTTGTTACAGATGCGAATGATACACTAAATCTTGGGATTAATGAAGGTTTTTACGAATTAGTTTCTGTTACTGATGCGGGTGGATGTTTAGTTAATGTTGTTGGTCAGGATGAAATTGTTTTTCAACCGATTCCAACAGTAGAGTATTTTACAGGTGGGAACATATATTGTGCCGATTCAATAGCTTCGGATATTTTCCTCGAAGTAACAGGCAGTGCTAATTGGGATCTAGAGTTTAATTTCAATGGAAACCTTCAAACTATCAATAGCTCTGATACGATCATCAATCTCGGAAATACTGAGGGCCTTTATGAATTAGTGCATCTATACGATGCGAATTGTGATTCTCCAGTGAATGGTGTTCAAGAGATTATTATTAATCCTTTACCACCTGTTTTCGCTGGGCAAGATTATATCATCTGTGACGGAGATGAAACAATTCTAAACGGTCAAGGTGCATCGAATTATCAGTGGGATAATGGAGTTATTGATGGACAGCCATTTGTGCCAGTTCAAACCACAACGTATACGGTAACTGGTACGGATGCAAATGGATGTCAGGAAACAGATGATATAATCATAACTGTCGAGTCCTTGCCAATTCCAACTTTCTATGCGGATACGTTGCAAGGATGTGAACCATTAACAATTAATTTTTACAACACAACCACTGGTAATTTTAGTAATTGTCAATGGGCTTTTGGTGATGGTTCGGGTTGGACAGGTTGTAATATAGCCGTAAACACTTTTGAGTACAGCGGTAACTATGATGTAACCTTAGAAACAACAAGTATCAACGGTTGTATGGGATCTACCACCTATAATAACTATATTTATGTAGAGGCAGTTCCTGACGCTTCATTTATTCCCTCGCTTTACTCCGTTATTAATTTAGATCCCAATGTTATATTTGATAACACGAGCACAGGAGCTGTGAGTTATGTATGGGATTTCGGTGATGGATCGCAACAGTCAACGGATGTTAATCCGAGTCATACATTTCCTGATAATATAACTACGGGATATGATGTTTGGCTATACGCTTATTCGCCTATTGGTTGTATAGATTCCACGGTCAATTCAATCCGAGTGGATGAGGTTATCATATTTTATATTCCGAATACATTCACACCTGATGGTGACGAGTTTAATCAGATCTTCCAGCCTGTGTTCACTTCTGGATTCGATCCGTACGATTTTAATCTGAAGATATATAACCGATGGGGGCAGTTAGTTTTCGAATCGAATGATAACAATCAAGGGTGGGATGGCACATATGGAGGAGAATTAGTTCAAGACGGATTGTACACATGGAAAATTGAATTTAAGTCTATCTCGAACGACGAGCGTTTTATTCATACAGGTCACGTAAATCTATTGAAATAAAAAGGCCTCAAAATGTAATTTTGAGACCTAATTAATTAAACCTAGATATACTCTTACTTTTCAACCATCTCATTTCATCCTATTTTCAAAGTAAGAGACCTCAGATAAAGTATATAAGCTTCAAGATTTCCTGAAAGCATTAACTGTTTTGCTTTTTCTTTTAAGTTTTTTTCTTGCATGGTATTATAATTTATTTGTTTATTCAAACTATTTCAAACACCATGCCAAAAACAAGAGTATGATTTAAAAAACTGATAGACAACAGATTAGAATAGTAATATTTTAGGCAAAAAAAATATTGATCATTTATAATTTCTAACATTACGCGGTTATAAGAACAATATTACTTCCGTTTATTCACCATTTCAAGCCACTTTACTTTTAGTTGTTTTATGACTATTTTTGCACGACTTAGAATCCGTTCCTAACTAAAATTTATGGAAAGAATAGAACCCTATATACCGACGAATAAAGTACGAATCGTTACTGCTGCATCACTTTTTGATGGTCATGATGCAGCGATTAATATTATGAGACGAATTATTCAGTCTACGGGATGTGAGGTTATTCATTTAGGGCATGACCGTTCAGTGGAGGAGGTTGTAGATTGTGCCATTCAAGAGGATGCCCAGGCGATCGCTATGACATCTTATCAGGGAGGTCATATGGAGTATTTCAAGTATATGTATGACCTACTTCAACAAAAGGGAGCACCACATATCAAAATATTTGGCGGAGGTGGCGGAACAATTCTTCCATCAGAGATAGAAGACTTGCATAAATATGGAATTGCAAGAATTTATCATCCTGATGATGGTCGCGAAATGGGATTGCAAGGAATGATTAATCATCTTGTTGAGCAATGTGATTTTCCAGTTGGGAATGATGCAAATATCATTATTGAAGATCTCAAAGGTAAATCAG
>JALRKF010000125.1 GCA_023254905.1 Crocinitomicaceae bacterium
CTCAAAATCAGTGTTTTAAGGGCTTTCGAAGTTAGTTCGTAGTGTTGTCAGTGATCCCCCTGGGGCTCGAACCCAGGACCCACGCCTTAAAAGGGCGTTGCTCTCCCAACTGAGCTAGGAGATCGTTGCTCCGGCAATAGATGGACGTTACCATCTGTTGTTTCTCCGTTTGCGAGTGCAAATATATGTGTAATATTTATTTTATCAAGGCTTGCAATAGATTTTTTGTTCTTGTGAATCTTGATATGCTTCTATTCTGGAGGTTAGTAGGTTCGGGATTTTATTTGGTAGTGCAGTTTTCTTTGTCTACATTGGAAATATGCGAGTGATTTTGGTAGGCTTCATGGGTAGTGGTAAAACTACGCTGGGTAAAAAGATAGCGAATAGGCTAGAAATTCCATTCATAGATTCTGACGCGGAAATTGAAGCGCATTTTGGAAAATCAATAAGTGAGATCTTTGTAGAGTTTGGTGAATCCCATTTCAGAGAGATCGAATCGGAGTATATTGATGCCCTGGATCTGAGGGAAGAGTTTGTCCTCGCAACTGGAGGCGGAATGCCATGCTTTGCGAATAACATGGACAGATTAAATCTTCTGGGAACATCCTTTTATCTGGAAAGATCCCCCAAAGAGCTTACAAATCGTTTAATGAATGCAAAAGCTAAACGCCCTCTAGTAGAGGGAATGGAAGACGCGGAGCTTTTGCAATATGTCGAGAATACACTGTTGAAAAGGGAAGAATATTACCAAAAAGCACACATTACACTATCGCGTTCAGAGCAGGAACCTTCGCAAGTAGTAACCTTCATGCACCATCTTCGTCAGTCTCAATCCCAAAAAAGTTAATTTCCTCATCCTTTTCTTTGTTTTTGATGAGGTAGTAGTAAATACTAGCACTGGTTAGCATGATGATCAAAGCCAGCTTATCGAAGGTTGTCGTATCCTCAAAGAAATAGCTCGGACTAACATAGATGAACAAAAGCCCTATGTAGAACAAAATGGGGACTAGGAAAAGATAGTAGAATCGCTTACTTCTTCTGTACATAAGAACCAACGAAAGAAACACAACGCCCCAACAGATAATTGAAATACCATTCACGGTAAGTAATCGTTGTAAAAAATCTTCTCCTTCAAAACCCAGCTCTCTACCTCTGTTTTTGATTATAGTCTCTACAGGAATTCCTTTTTGACGGTAAATGAAATTCCTAGCTTCCAAGGTGTAGAAACTAAAGAGGCTCCAAATCATAAAGATAGCCCAAAGAACTAGGTTAAGCAGAAAGTTTATTTTGGTGAAAAGATCGGGCTTTTCCTTTCCAAAGATCAGATCCCGCAGCTTTAAAACAATTGGAACCGGACTTTGGAATTTAGTAACCTTCTCTGTCATTTTTTCATTTGGTTATTGCAACCAGGTATTTGGATACCTTCCAAAATTCAGCGGGACTAACTATCTTAATAATAGTCGAATTTGGAGCTTCTACAAGCTCATAGGAGCTTGGCTGGTGCGCCGAAATAAGATGTATAGCTGTTCCTTCTATTGTAATGCTCTTCACTTTTGTGACATCCACTGCAGTGAAGTAGTCCTCGTTAAATTGATCTTTCAAGAGGATTTTTTTCCCGATGCCAAGAAAGCCGTTTTTCTTTACCAAAACATTGTTGTTGGTCAATTCCTCCTCGGTACCGTAAGCATAGTAAGCCGTGTTCATCTCTTCTGTAAGAAGGTCCAAGCTAATGGAGGCATGCTGATACGCATTGAACAAACGCGTGTAATCGTTATCCAGCTTATCCAGCTCTGCCTGTAGCGCACTGATTTGCTCATCCTTCCATTGAATTTCTTTCACCAGAGATTCGATCATGTTCTCAAGCTCTTGGATCTTTAGTCCATTCTTATTGAGCTCCTCCCTCAAGTAACCAACTTTCTTTGCATTTTCCTCACGCAAGAAATTAATGTGCTTGATCTCCTCAAGAATCCAGCTTTTGTCTTCCTCATTTAATTCAGGATCTGTGGATAGTACACGAATCTCCTCATTGCGGGCACTGATGGTCTCAAGGTTATGTTTTATCTCATTGAAAAATCCTAAGGCTTCATTTATCATGGAATCCTTCAAAGCGTTATCGAGCTCGAGTTGTTTGATCTTGTTTTCCAATTCTTGATTGGCGGCCGTTGATTCTGCATTTCCAGATGGCGAATCCATTTTACAACTTACGAAAATGATGGAGAGAGAGATGAATAAGAGATACTTAGGCATAAATATTGATATTGTTTGTTTAGCTGCAGTGCGTTCAACGCAGGTTCGCATTGCTTTTTCTATCTTTGCTGAAAATACAAATTTATGCTTAAATATATAATCTTCTTGCTGTTCTTAGCGCAATTAGACACGAGTTTTTCACAGTCAGTTTCCTATGATCTGAGCATGCCAAAACCGGAGGACCATTATTTCCATATTAAAATGGATCTGAAGGATTTCAAGGAGGATACACTGACTATTAAAATGCCTGTTTGGGCGCCAGGTTCTTATCTAGTAAGAGAGTTTTCAAAAAATGTCAACCTAGTTAAAGCATATAATAATGACGGTAAGGCATTAGAAATATTTAAGACAAGTAAGAATACTTGGAAAATTGTAAATCCTACTCATGGAACTGTTCAAGTTCGCTATGAAGTGTATGCGTTTGAGTTATCTGTTAGAACGAGCTTTCTGGATGACACACATGGATTTGTGAGTGGAACAGGTATTTTCATGTACATCGATACGTACAAAGATTTACAGGGAGAGGTTAACATTTATCCTGGAAAGTATTTTTCAAAGATTACTACGGCATTGCCGAGAAAGGGAGAGGATATCATCAAAGACGGATACCAAACTTTTACATTTATAGACTACGATCATTTAGTTGATTGCCCGATAGAGATTGGTAACCAGGAGATATTCGATTTTGAGGCAGCAGGAGTAAAACATACAGTTGCAATGTATGGAGTAGGGAACTATGATATGAATATGCTAAAACAGGATATGACGAGAATCATAGAGGAGGCCACAGCCGTTTTCGGACAGAATCCAAACAAAGAGTATACGTTTATCATCCATAACGTGGTTAATGCTCAAGGCGGGCTAGAACATACCAATTCGACGGTTCTGAGTGTAAACAGATGGTCGTATGAAGGAAGTAAATACCTGGGTTTCCTATCCTTGGTTGCACATGAGTATTTCCATTTGTGGAATGTCAAGAGAATACGTCCAATAGAGCTTGGTCCGTTCAACTATGACGAGGAGAATTACACATCCCTTCTCTGGGTGATGGAGGGTTTTACATCTTATTACGACGAGCTCTTACTATTACGAGCAGGTTACTACACGAAAGAGAAGTTTATGAATAAAATGCTTTCTACATTGAATTATGTGGAGGGCTCAACGGGAACGCGAGTGCAGCCTGTTGCGCATGCAAGCTACGATGCCTGGATAAAAGCGTATCGCCCGAATGAAAATAGTGCAAATACTACCATGTCTTATTATTCACGAGGATCTATCGTAGCCATGATGCTCGACGCAATGATCATTAACAAGAGTAAAGGAAAAAAGTGTTTGGATAACTTTTTACAACATATCTACACGGTATTTTATGAAGAGAAGGGGCGAGGATTTACTGAATACGAGTTCAAAATGGAGCTTGAGAAGTTCACAGGTAACCTCGACGATTTTTTTCAAAAGTATATTCACGGTACCGAGATACCCGATTACAATAAATTTTTCGCACCTGTTGGCATGAATATGACCTACGTGGGAGCTCCTCGCCCAGATGCAGGCATAACTGTAAGCGGATCAGGAGGCTCTATCAAGGTGAATAGGATCCGCTCTGGTTCGGCTGCGGAGACAGCTGGCTTGAGCGTTAATGATGAGATAATAGGAGTAAATGGTTTTAGAATTGATGCCAAGACTTTTAATGAATTTGTGAATACGCTGCAGGCCGGTGATAAAGCGAGTATAATTTATTCGAGAGATAATATTATTGGAATCACTGACATAGAGATTACGCTCTACGAACAGCCTAAATTTGAGTATAGCTTTGGAACAGGTAAGGTAACGCAGAGACTGTTGGATTATTGGTTAAGAACAAATCAATAGTGATGAGATTTTTATTATTCTATTTTCTTCTATTATCGAATGTCTGTTTCACACAGGTAGAGCTCGTTAAATTATCCAAGCCATACGGCTCCACATATGATTACTCTCAGACGGAACCTTCTATTGCGATTGACCCCAAAAATCCATCTATCATGGCTGCGGGTTCCATATTATCCAATTACTATTACTCAAAAGATGGAGGTAAGACATGGAAGAGCAGCACGCTGAAAAGTTCTTATGGCGTTTATGGAGACCCCGTTTTAATGTTTGACGATCGGGGAAGAATATACTATTTTCATCTCTCCAATTACGATAAAGGAGAGTGGCTCGATCGTATTGTTTGTCAGTCAGCGAACAAGGTAAATGGAAAGTTCACAGATGGAAGCCATACAAAGCCTAACGGCATAAAAGCACAGGATAAGCATTGGGTAGCATACGATCCAGAAAACAGTATAATTTACTTGACATGGACGGAATTCGATGAGTACGAATCCAAGAAACCAGAAGATAGCTCTCGAATAGTTTTCGCAAGATCATTAGACCGAGGTGCATCTTGGACTGAGCCTGTTAGGATTTCTTACTTCAATGGCGACTGTTTGGATAATGATTTGACTGTGGAAGGTGCTGTACCTGCAGTAGGACCAAACGGCGAACTGTACATTACTTGGACTGGACCGAAAGGGTTGGTCTTTCAAAAATCCTTGGATGGCGGGATGACATGGATGAATAGAGAACAGGTGATCGCCGAGCATTTTGGAGGTTGGACGATAAATATTCCAGGAATCTACCGCGCAAATGGATTACCGATACTTCATTGTGATCGTTCCGAAGGGCCAAACAAGGGGACACTTTACCTCAATTGGTGTGATCAGAAAGCGGGTAGTGACGATACAGATGTTTGGTTGATGAAATCTACCGATGGGGGAGAAACATGGTCAGAAAGGATACGTGTGAACCAGGATGGTCCAGGTAAACATCAGTTCTTTACTTGGATGACTGTAGATCAATCATCGGGATATTTATACTTCGTGTATTACGATCGAAGAAATCACCCGGGAATAGAGACCGATGTATATGCGGCTATATCTCGAGATGGAGGTAGTACTTTCCAAGAGCTGAAATTAACAGACACTCCATTTAAACCAAACCAATCACAATTTTTCGGAGATTATCTGAACATTGCCGCAGTAAACGGTGTTGTACGTCCAATATTTCCAAGAAGTGACAATCTAGAGATCAGCTTGTGGGTGGCGCTGATAAATGAGACAGACTTCCCAAAATAGATTTATTGAGCTGTAAGGCGCGTAATGATTTCTTCGTGATTAGGAAACTGTTCAATTAACTCAGCTCTATTGAATAATTCGAAATCTTGAAAATCAAAACCAGGAGCAACAACGCAAGAAACGAGTGCATAGCTATTTTCGATATCCACCGAGGAACCAAAGATCTCTCCGCCTTTGACTAATGCTTGTGGGTGTTCGCCATTGAGAACATCTGAACCAACATTGATTTTGATGTGTCCTTTATCTTGATTAAGTATGTGCACTGTAATAGGCGAACCGGCGTGATGAAACCATAGCTCATCAGATTTTATTCGGTGAAAGTTGGAAACATTATCGGACGTAAGTAAGAAGTAAATACTTGTCATCAACTGGCGTTCTTTGCCTGGTATTTCAACAGGAGAACGATAAACTTCAGAGTAATACCCTCCTTCTGGATGAGGTTGCATGCTCAATGCAGAAACAATAGTTTGTACTTCTTGATTATTTGTCATTGGCGTATGGGGCCTTCTTGAAACTGCGTTCCTTTATTTGCGATATTCGGAAAGAAATATTTTAGATCCAAAGACAAGTAGGAACCATCCACATCACCTATTATAAAATTGTTTAACCCTTGATATTGATGCTGTGCGATCATACCAAAGAGTGGTTGAAAGGGTACACGTCCAGATCCACCTAAATAGAAAAATCCTGATTTCTCAGTCCTAAATTCAAAACCGAAATTGGCATTCAGATCGAATCCGATCTTATTTTGTGCTACACCAGTATGATAGAACCAGTTATCCTCTGCAAAGAAGCTCGTACCAATATCTGTTGGTTTAAAAGTTACTGCTACTCCCAATGATGCGTTCGAGTACCATTTTTCAGATAGCTGTATGTAAATGAGTCCATTGATCGGAATATCATATTCTATGAAACTCAAGGTAGAAGTATTGAAAATATTGGAATCAGCCAGAGAAAAATCGATATTAAAATTGCGTTGAGTTAAGTTGATCCCTGTTTCAATTGCGATGAGTTTTGTAACCCCTGCGCGCACCGTACCACCTATCGAATACCCTCGCTTTTGTTTCGTAATCGATTCAAAACCATCCTTTTCAAGAAAAAGTTCTGGTTCACCAATGAAACGAGCAGGAAAAATCGCCTTGTACTGAAACCCAAAAAAAGAAGGTACTTTTTCACTCTTTTTTTTTCCAGACTGAGAGAAAGAGTGGAAGGATAGTAGGATCAATAATATGCTTAACGCGACTTTCATATATATTTTAACTCCAATAACGTAATTTTATTTTTGATCTACCGCTCCTTTTATTGAACTCTCATAAGATTCGAGTTTTCGTTGTGCTTCGCAATAGCCAAGTACGGCGAGCACAACTACTGAGACAGAAAATAGGATTAGCGCCCAACGGAATATAGGGAATGGGATAAATGGTTTTTTGAAACGAGCCTCAACCATATAATTGATCTGTTGTACCTTGTTGAAGTCATTCTTGTGAACCCCAAAAAGAACAAATTTCCTGGAACGTTTTATTTCATCACCTTTCTCATACCATATTTTACCAGAGGTAAGCTCTTCTTCGAAGGCATTTGCTCGTTCCTCATCGGCAAGGCGGAAAACCACATAATTGGGATTTTCGGGATGCTTGACGTAATTAACCAAACCAAGGTCTACAGTATGATCAACCGGATTTTCCATACTATTCAGTGATCCATTCTGTCACGTATTCCAATGGTTTCCTGTGAGCTTTTGGCCATTCCTCAGCTGGGTAACCAATGTAGAAAAGTCCGAGGCATTTGTCCTCTGGTGAAATATTTAGGAATTCATTCATTTCAGCAGTATATATTAATTTGGGAGTTGACCAAAATCCCCCTAGACCATAAGCAGTGCATGTCAAATGCATATTTTGAATGGAACAAGCGACAGCCTCGATCTCTTCAATTTCTAGGATTCTTCTCGTTTTATCACGCTCCATCCATACTGCTACGACAGCTGATGAAAGCTTAGGGCGTGTCAACATCTTCGCAAGCTTTTTATCATTTTGTTGATCCTTTGGAGTGAGTTTTAGGTAGGTGGACGATAAAAAATCTGCTAATTGATTTCGTCCATCCTCCATAAAGACCTTAAATCTCCAAGGTTGTGTGTTTCCGTGTGTTGGTGCCCAAAGAGCATTATTTAGTAATAGCTCAACCTGTTCTCGATGGACCTTACGTGAGGAAAATTGCTCTGGGTAGATCGTTCTGCGCTGACGGATGACCTCATTTATCTCGGAAAGATTAAATCTCATGCGGTAATTTTGATGCAAAATTAAGAATTTATGATAGAGTAGGTTATCTTAGTGAGCCATTAAACCAACAGAATGCGGATAACGATTAAAGCTCCATTAACTATCATTTTTTCGATACTTACTGTTGTTTTTTATTTTACTCTTCAAAGCAGTGGGCCTCTGCCACGAGTATTTGTTTTGCACGGTGACCTCCAATTTGAGAATCCGCTCTGGTATTTCAGTCTAATGGGTTATACGATGGGGCATGTGAGTATCAATCATTTAGTCGGTAACATCTCACTTTTTTTACTATTGGGTCATATTATTGAGAAGCGATATGGCAGTAAACGCATGTTCTATATGCTTACTTTTACAGGAGTAATAACTGCGCTAATACACATTCTTTTATTTGATCATAAATTAATTGGAGCTTCAGGACTAGTGTTTATGATGATCGTATTGAGTTCACTAATCGATATACGTGAAAAAGAAATTTCTGTAAGTTTTATTCTGATAGTTCTTCTCTTCATAGGTAAAGAGATCGTTGAGAGCTTTGAATCTGACGCCGTGTCCCAGTTTGCACATATTTTCGGTGGTGTAATGGGTGTTTTTTTTGGATATCGTTACCGTCGAGAAGGAATTTATCGTTAATTATCTCTTGCGATCCAACGCAGTTTGTATCAAGAAAAACGTTTTATCTATCGTCTCGTATTGTCCATTTGGAGTGGGAGAGAGCGCAGGACTCGCCACGATATGTCCGCTAGGGTCAATCAACACGTAATGAGGGAAACTCTTTAGTTGATAATTCTTCCAAATAGAATTACTTTCTTTTAAAGCATAAGTACCCCAGTGAGCTGAAATAAGTTCATCGAGATTTACTTCCTTTATTTCATCCGAATTTTTATAGATCGAAATGAACTCTATGTTTGAGTTATATCTATTGTAAAGATCTTTCAGCAGGATCAGATCTTTTCTGTTTTGAGCACTCAAAGGGTCGATAAAGTGTAAATACAAATATTTACCTCTGAAAGAAGAAAGTGTTTTCACGCCACTTGTATCTCTTATGACAAAATCTGGTGCTTTAATTCCTGGAACGAGCTCTGTTAATCGCGCTTTGAGGTTTTTTGCTATTGTCCTGTTCTGCTCAAAGATCCCATGATTAGCCACGCTATCCATAATGGTCAAGATATTTGTCTGTGGATAATCTCCAGAGTAGAAGACTTCAGAGAGCATCTTTAACATGATCATCTCTCTGATCTTAATATTCTTTAAGGTGTATTCATATCCCAGTGCATGCATGATCATTGTTGGACTTTCATTAAGAATGCCTTTGTATGTTTGCTCGTTAATATTGTCATGTAATCGTGGAAGTAAATTCCTGTAAAACCCTTTTAAGTAATCCATGTATAGGTCATTATCATAGGATATCGGGTGTCCTTTAATGTAGAAGTCATATTTCTCGTATCTGTTTCTCTCTGCCGCATGCTGCACGTTATCCAGACCAGCAATTGTGAATTTGATATACGTTTTTAGATAGGAGCTTGTATCATTTTCATAATACTTTTGTACTGAAGCTTTGAATTTATCCAGGTTCGACGCGAAATCAGAATTCGTTGTATCTACATTTTTACGATAAAAGTTATCGCCAACGAAATAATCTAGCCAACGTTGAAAACCAAGAATCTTATAATTAATATCTGATGTATCAAGACCATAGAAGGTCAGCTCAATTTCATTTCCATTTTTTCTATTAGCAGAATAAACGTCCTCTAATGGCATGGATACCTTGTAAGCTCCGTTAGGTTGGGCATACAGGAAAGTTTTATTGTTGTTACTTCTGAGGACGATCTTTTTTGTTCTGTCCAATTGAATCGTCATGTGAAACATGCTGTCATTTTGAACGGTCGAGCGTGCAATTGGCTTTTCATAATAACTGAGATAATCTTCAATCTCATAGGCTACTACTTCTTTACCAATGTAACCTGGAGCATAAGCATCAATCTTTACAGTTTGGGAAATACCATAGAATGAGCAAAAAATAAAGAATATGTGAAAAAGGTGTCTGTGCATCCTATTGCTTAGCTGTTTTAGGTGATACTGCAGAATTCGTACCAACTATTAAACGAGTAACGTAGGGTTGGTTACAAATGCATCTATCGGTCCATTATTAAGGAAGATCTCTCTGATAATGGAAGAATTGATAGCACTGTATTTTTGTTCTGTTAAAAAGAAAACAGTTTCTATACCTGAAATTTCTTTATTCATGTGCGCTATGGATTTTTCGTATTGAAAGTCTTTAGAATCTCTGAGGCCACGAATGATAAAATTCGCATCAACTTCCTTACAGAAATTAACGGTCAATGTTTGAAATGTCTGTACATTCACTTTCGGTTCATCCGCGAAAAGTGATTGGATATGTTCTATGCGCTTCTCTAAATCGAAAAGATATGTTTTCTTGCTATTTACTCCAACTCCAACAATTACCTCATCAAAAAGACCAAGGCTCTTTCTGACTACAACTTCATGGCCTTTTGTAAATGGATCGAACGATCCAGGAAATACACCTCTCTTCATCGCAACTCAGGCTTTATTTTAAAAAAACTAAAACAGACATTTCCGTATTTACGTAAAAATTCGAATTGAGTTATACTTGAAAGATCTGTTTCTTTTCCATGTTCAATTATCAAGATACCATTTTCCTTCAATAGATGACGCTCTAGAATTGTTTCGAGTATTTTTTTATGTTCTTGGTAAGCATAAGGGGGGTCTGCAAAAATAATATCGAAAGTTGAAGAGCATCTTTCCAGGAATTTGATAATATCTGATTTGATGATAGTAATTTCTTTTTCACATCCGAGCTCTTTGACGATTTTACTCAAATGCTTCACACAATTATAATTTTGATCTACAGACGTGAGTATACCTGCTTCCCTGCTAAGGAATTCTACCGAAATATTGCCTGTTCCAGAACAAAGGTCGAGTATATTTAAATTTTCAAGATATAGCTGGTTTTCAAGAATATTAAATAATCCCTCTTTCGCGAAGTCAGTTGTGGGTCGAGAAGGAAAGTTTTTCGGAATTTTATATCTCCTTGTCTTATACTTGCCTCTGATTATACGCAAAGCAATTGAGATTTTGCAATGAAATTGACGGAATGCTCCACATCGTACTTATTTAGGTCTCCGACTTTTGAAATATTTGACTTGAAATCATTTATAATATTTTGACTCGACCCAGACCCTTCGATTATAACAAGCTTACCTTTTTCCTCTAAGAGCTCCTTTTGTTGCAGAACAAAAAGAATGTGATAAAGGAGGTCCTCATATGTCTGATAGTCGAAAGCACTATAATATTGTATCTGGTTTTGATGCATAATTGAGAGCTGAAAATGATCCGCATGCAATACTAAATATATTTTGAGTCCAAAATCTTTTTTCAGTGCTTGACGAATAAGGTGTGTTCCTTCATGTTGAATCACAATTCTCGGGTATCTAATCACAAAAAGTGACTTTACCCAAGTTGGAATATGATAGAGATTTATTACGCCATGTTCTGAAATTCTATTGTAGTCAATCTCCGTTTCATCTGTATCCTTTCCAAAGCAGAGTGCATAAAGATCTTTTGGACCAGATTCGTCAAAAATATTGTTCGGTACAATCGTTGATCGTGAGGTAGCATAGCTTAGTGTGATCTCATCAAATTCCTTGTTCAGGGAACTATTCTCTTCAATAAAAGAATTTAAATGTTCCTTGTTCTCAACTTGTTTACTGGAGTTTATTGAAGTTTGAAACGTTGTAGATACCTCACCATCGATAAGTATGGAAAACTGGACATGTTGTCCGGATAAATCAATTGCAAGATGCGAGGCCATGGGCTTTATTTCTCCCAAGAACCGGCGAGACTGTTCGTAAGAAGATTTCCAAAGTATATTTCTTCTTTATCGTCGTCTTTTCCTTCAATCTCTGAAAATGGGATAAAGCCAGAAACTTTCAGCGTTGGAATTTTAGCATCTCCAAATTTTACAGAATCCATCGTCTCAAGCGTCCAAATTTCTTTCGCGTTCGTGAAAGGAATGTACTTCAATGAATCTACTGAAAATTGTGGAAAGCCATTCATTTCGCGAGTTTCGCCATAAGCTCTATTTTCTGTAAATCTTGTCTTAAGTAGGCTAACATTCTGGGTGTCTCTTTCAAAGCCTCGGAGATCGGCAGCTGGATTTTCACTTTTTGCAAGGAAATAAGCATCTTTCTCTGTCATATTGTAGTCTATGGCTTGACCTCTCTCGTAGAGACCAAATTGAACGAGATAATCTCTCTCCTCTGGACTTACAGAACGAGATGGTACTGTACCCACTGACTTCACATAGATTACGGTCCCATTTTGAAGGAACACTTCTAATTCGTCCCAGCTGGCTGCAAATTTCCCATTTTGCTCTTTATAAATTTTCTGAACCTCTTTAACATCCATTAGGTTCTGAATAGCCAGACTTTTACAATAATCGTAGTTAGTATCGTGAATTTGCGTATCGTTACAGCTTTTAAACGAGAAGAAAAGTGTGATCATTGCTGCAGATGACCAACAGCCTGTCGGACGTTCCGCTGCACCGCTACGACCCAAGTTCTGAAACCTGGCAAGGCTACGCCGTGAGCGCGCTCAACGGCCAGGCGGTACGGCGCATTGCGAAGGCTGAGAACGGCGACTTTTGGATTCAGACCCGAACGGCCGGCGTGGTGACGGTTCGGGTGGTGGGCGGCGCAGCCTCCGTCCGAAGTTTGAGTGCCGGATCCGGCAACGGCAACCTCCCCAGCGCCAGCGTCGGCGCCTTCAGTT
>JALRKF010000138.1 GCA_023254905.1 Crocinitomicaceae bacterium
TAACCGTTGGTATCTCAAGAGATGTTCCAAGAGCAGCATCTATCAAACTTATATATGCTTCGTAATGTAAATGCTCTTCATCCCTTCTTAATTCTTCATGATGAATCTCCTCAATAACAACTATCAGATCTCCCGGTATACCATCGAAAGGTCCAGCATTCCCTTTACCAGTTACACTCAGCTGCATTCCGTCCATCACACCACCAGGTATTTCAATCTCGATTACTTCTTCTTTTCTCACAAGGCCATTGGCATCTGCATCTGCCGGCTTCTGATCGATCATTTTGCCTGCACCTCGACAAGCGTGACACGCTGTTTGAGTTTGCATCGCTCCTAGGAACGTTTGTGACACCTTTGTAATTCTTCCAGTTCCATTGCATGAGGAACACGATTTAAATGTTACACCTGGAGCGTTTACAAGTTTGTTGACCTTAATCTTCTTCACTACGCCCTCGGCGATTTCTTTCAATGTAAGTTTCATCTTTACACGCAGGTTTGAACCCTTTACAGTTCTAGGTCTGCGCGAACCGCCAAAACTTCCACCGCCAAAAGCCCCTCCAAAGATATCTCCGAATTGAGAGAAAATATCATCCATATTCATGCCGCCACCACCGAATCCAGCTCCGCCCATGCCTGCATGACCAAACTGATCATAGCGGGATTTCTTCTCTGGATTACTCAGTACTTCATATGCCTCAGCAGCCTCTTTGAACTTCTCTTCAGCCGCGGTATCATCGGGATTCTTATCTGGATGATATTTCAATGCTAGCTTGCGATAAGCTTTCTTGATCTCACTGTCTGAAGCTCCTTTTGAAACTCCTAAAACTTCGTAATAATCTCTCTTATCCGACATTTTTTTCTTTATTGCCCTACAACAACCTTAGCGTAGCGAATTACTTTTTCATTTAAATAGTAGCCCTTCTCAACAGTATCAACGACCTTACCTTTTAATTTTTCATCCGGCGCAGGTATGTTAGCTATTGCCTCGTGTATTTCACTGTCAAAAGGAGCTTCATTTACCTCCATTGGCTTTAATCCTTTAGCCGTTAAGATGTTTGAAAACTTATTGAAGATCAGTTGGAAACCTTCTTTTAAGACTGCAACATCCTCTGTCTTCTGATTGTTAGCAATAGCTCTTTCAAAATCATCCAATACAGGAAGTAACTCCTTCATCACTCCCGCATTTGCAGAACTGATTGTATCCAGTTTTTCCTTATTTGTTCTTCTTCTGAAGTTCTCAAATTCAGCGTAAAGGCGAAGATACTTGTCATTAACCTCATTGTACCTCTCCTCCATTGTAGGTTCTTTTTTCTCTTCAGCCGGTTGTTCAGCATCAGGTTTAACCTCCTGGTTCGCTTCTTGATTTTCAACAGTCTCCTGCTGATCTTTCACTTCTTCCTCTGTATTTTTTTTTGACTTTGACATAACTCTTCTGTTTCATGTTGCCGAACGCAAAGATACTGCCAATCCTTAAATCAGGACAGGATGTCAGATATACACATTCTATTTAAGTAAAGATGTCAGTAATAAAACTGTCAATCGAGTTTTTCAACAAATTGATCGAGCGTTGTGTGCAACCCCATACCTCTGAGCTCGCTACCGGATGCTATTATTTTTCCATCCTCATTAAGTAAGAAAGCTGTCGGTATAGAGCTTACACCATAATCTTTAGAGGCAGTGGATGCAGAATCCCAGACGTGGTATTTCCATTTGAGTCCATCGACCTCAATCGCTTTCTTCCAGGCATCTTCATTTCGATCCAAAGAGACACTAAATACTGTAAATCCTTTAGCAGACTTGAACTTTGCTCTTGAATACTTATTATAAGCAGCTACAACATTAGGATTTTCTCTTCTGCATGGTCTACACCACGATGCCCAAAAATCAACTAAAACTATTTTGCCGCGTAATTTTGAAAGCTTCAATTTCTTTCCTTTTGGGTCAAACAACTCTATCTCTGGACCTTCAATGCCTTTAACAGGAATCTTGGAAGTCTTGACTGAAATCAGACCAAGAAAAATAAGCGCTATAAAAATCGATTTCCTCATCCTATTCTACGAATATCTGCACCCAAATTGTTCAATCGAAAGTCGATATCTTGATAGCCTCTGTCAATTTGCTCAATATTGTGAATAGTACTTTTCCCTTCAGCAGAAAGTGCAGCTATTAAAAGTGAAACACCGGCGCGAATATCAGGAGATGTCATCTGAATACCTCTCAAATTCTGCTGCCTATCCATTCCAATTACGGTCGCTCTGTGCGGATCGCATAAAATTATTTGCGCTCCCATATCAATCAATTTATCTACAAAGAATAAACGTGATTCAAACATCTTTTGATGCACCAATACACTGCCTTTTGCCTGTATTGCCGTAACCAAAATAATTGATAGAAGATCGGGCGTAAATCCTGGCCAGGGTGCATCTGCAATTGTCATAATTGAACCATCTATAAAGGACTGAATCTCATAATGATCTTGTGCCGGGATAAACATATCATCACCTTTCTTCTCAATGGTTATTCCCATCCTTCGAAAAATAGTTGGAATTATCCCAAGGTTCTGCCAACTTACATCCTTTATAGTAATCTCTGATTTTGTCATTGCCGCCAGACCAATGAACGAGCCAATTTCTATCATATCAGGAAGAACACGATGGAAGCACCCCTTCAATTTCTTCACGCCTTTTATGGTCAGCATGTTTGATGAGATACCAGAAATTTTCGCTCCCATGTTGTTCAACATTTTACATAACTGCTGTAAGTAAGGCTCACAGGCTGCATTGTAAATAGTTGTTTCACCTTCAGCAAGCACAGCTGCCATTACAATATTTGCAGTACCAGTAACAGAGGCCTCATCCAAGTGGATGTATGTTCCATTAAGTTTCTTTGCTTTTACTGAGTAAAAATGAGTCTTGCCATCATACTCAAAATTCGCTCCTAGTTTGGCAAACCCTTCAAAATGAGTATCCATTCGGCGACGACCAATTTTATCTCCACCTGGTTTAGGCAGATATCCAACACCAAATCGAGCTAGAAGGGGTCCAACGATCATCACTGAACCTCTCAAAGAGCTGGCCCTGTCCTTAAAATCATTCGAAAGCAAATATTCCAAATTGATATCCTTAGCCTGGAATATGTATGTTCCCTTTTCCACTTTCTCTACCTTAACACCCATTGCTTGTAACAAATTGATTAGCTTGTTAACATCTACAATGTCAGGAAGATTGGAAATTGTTACCTTTTCTTCTGTCAAGAGCGGAGCACATAATACCTGCAACGCTTCATTCTTGGCTCCTTGAGGAACTAATTCGCCTTTCAAAGGCTTTCCTCCGTGGATTTCAAATGATGCCATTCTTACTTTTTGTATTTCTTTCGATTAGATTTCTTTCGAGGACCACCGCGACGCTGATTATTATTGTTATTATTCTTCAATCCTAGCGTTTTTAGTAGCTGATTAGTACTTGTAAGTTCATCAGGGTCATCCAAACTTAATTCCCCTTTTGAAAGCTCCTTTAGTTGTTCAATAATTACATAATTCTCAACAGCATTATTGTTGTGAATCAAAAATTGCTTCTTCATGAAGTTCGCCATCGTTTCACTAAGAAATTTCTTCTCGTCCTCGGAGTCAACCTCTTTCGATGCTTCCAAAATTTTCTGCGTGTATTGTCCATAATGACCATATCTGATAGTGCCTTTGGGATATGCCATTAATTGTGGCTTTTCATCTAGTATTTCTCTTTTCGGAATTTCGTAGGGGGAATCAACATCTAATTGAAAATCTGACATAACAAACAAATGTGTCCATAGTTTATGCTTGAAGTCATCAACATCGCGCAGATGTGGATTTAATTGACCCATTACTTCTATAATCGCTTGTGCTGCCCTGTTTCGTTCTTCACGATTCGCGATTTCCATTGCGTGCTGAATCATGTTTTGAACATTTCTTCCATATTCTGGAAGCATTAATTTATCTCGTGTTGTATTGTATTCCATTTAAATAAATTTCCGCTTGAATCTACTAATTTTCGAGAGATTTGCCAAGCGCATTGTCATAGACCTCTTTAGCTTGCTCAATGAATCCAAAGTGCTCATCGTCGATCATCATTTTGCCCTTTGTCACATGGCCGAGCAGCGTAAACTTGGTTTCAGATGCCATCATATGCTCAATAAATGCATCTTCCTGATCTTCGTTCACAGTTACTATTGCCCGTCCTTGACCCTCTCCAAAGAGGAAAGCATCCTCTCGAACCTCAGAGTCAGTGACAATATCAAACCCTAGACCCTCGGGTAGCCCCATCTCCACTAATGTAACGAATAATCCTCCATCAGAGATGTCATGTGCAGCATTTATAAATCTATTCTGAATGAGCTCTTTGATAGTTTGATGGAGTGCGAACTCCTCTTCAAGATTAAAATAAGGCGCAGGCGAAGCTTTAATTCCATGGTAATAGGCCAGATATTCGGAGGAGGAAATATCATCTTTTGATTCACCGAGTACAAAGATAAGATCACCCTTATGTTTGAAATCCAAGGTCATAATATTCTCCTTGTTATTTACCAATCCAATCATACCAATGGTTGGTGTCGGAAATACTGGGACTTCAATGCCATTTGTAACAGTCTGGTTGTAAAAAGAAACATTACCTCCAGTTACAGGTGTCTCAAATTTCCTACATGCTGCGGACATACCCTTAATTGCTCCTACAAACTGCCAGTAGGACTCAGGGTTGTATGGATTACCAAAATTCAAACAATTCGTAATGGCACTAGGCTCTCCTCCCGCACAAGTTATATTTCTTGCAGCCTCTGAAACGGCTATCATTGTTCCAATTTCCGGATCAGCGTTTACATATCTTGAGTTACAATCTACTGTCATTGCCAATGCACGCTCCGTTCCTTTGATATTTACAATTCCTGCATCTGACGGTCTATTCGTAGTCATATTCGCTGTACCTACCATAGAATCGTATTGCTCATAGACCCATTTTTTTGAAGCAATATTTGGACTACTGAGTAATCTAAACGCTACTTCTTTCAGATCCTCCGGTTGGTCAATCATATCCAGGTTGAACTTCTTAAATTCTTGATAGTATGCCGGTTCTTTATATTCTCTCTCATATATTGGTGCTCCACCTCCGAGAACAAGGTGATCAGCAGGAACATCTCCGACAATCTCCCCCCCTGAAAAGTAACGAACACGCCCAGAGTCGGTAACAACTCCAATTTCTTCAGCATGAAGATCCCATTTATCGAAGATATCCTTTACAATCTTTTCTTTCCCTTTATGCACAACGACAAGCATTCTCTCCTGTGATTCAGAAAGAAGTATTTCATATGGTAACATATTTTCTTGTCTGGTTGGCACCTTATCAAGATCGATATCCATTCCTACACCTCCCGCAGCACTCATTTCACATGACGAGCATGTTATTCCTGCTGCTCCCATATCTTGCATACCTACAATTGCATCTGTTTCAGAAAGCTCCATGGTCGCCTCCAATAATAATTTTTCCATGAATGGATCTCCAACCTGCACTGAAGGTAGATCATCGGCAGACTCTTCAGTGATATCCTTGGAAGCAAAGGCTGCACCTGCTATGCCATCTTTACCCGTTGAGGAGCCAACAATAAAAACTGGATTACCTGGTCCTTTCGAAGTTGCACTAATAACTTTTTTTGTGTCAATTATTCCAGCGGAAAATGCATTGACAAGTGGATTAGTATTATATGACTCATCGAAAAAAACCTCACCTCCAACAATTGGAATACCAAATGAGTTTCCGTAGTCACCGATACCTTTAACTACACCTTTAACCAACCATTTTGTCCTGTCCAATTCAATGTTACCAAAACGAAGCGAGTTGAGCTGAGCGATAGGTCTAGCACCCATAGTAAAGATATCACGGTTTATTCCTCCAACTCCAGTAGCAGCTCCTTGATACGGTTCCAAAGCACTAGGATGATTATGCGATTCTATTTTGAATACACAACCGATTCCATCACCAAGATCTACCAATCCGGCATTTTCTTCACCTGCCTTTACCAACATATGCGGTCCATCCTTCGGCAAAGTCTTGAGCCAAAAAATCGAATTTTTATACGAACAGTGTTCAGACCACATTACTGAGTATACTGCTGTTTCTGTAAAGTTCGGTGTTCTTCCCAACTCACTTTTTATCATTTCAAATTCTTCCGGTAAAAGACCCAACTCCACCGCCTGCTCTACTGTAGCTTCCTGTTGTAAAGTACTCTCCATTTTGATCAAGATTATGACGCAAATTTAAGCATAATAAAGGAGGTGTAATTTCTTTTACACCTCCTTTATACACCATTTGTTAACAAAAAATGGTAAACCAATTTTTTTCGTCCCTTATGTGTCTAGAATTCTTCTCTTAACTTTCCGTTGCTGTAATACCTCACTAGTGTCGGTTTTATAGTTTCACCCTGATTTATTTCAACATTTTGATCAATGTTCATCATTCCGTTTGAAGCAATAGGCATTTGGGATATTTTTCTCCGCGACTGTATTAAATCATTTTTAGATTCAGTGGTAATCTCAAGTGTAGATTTATTCTCATCATTTCTTTCATTATGAAAAATCTCAATGCCCTGATCATTTTGCACTGGGATTGAATTTAATATTTCTCGGTATTCGACATTTTTTTGTTTTGAAAAATAATCCGAGTTCTGCGCGAATGTGCTATTGCCGTTTAGCACTACCATAAAAACCATGAATTTAAATACTTTATTCATTTGATTGATTCTTAATTGTTTATAATTTGTTTATGGTTCTTTATCTTGATTACCTTCGAAATAGGTGCTTAATTAAAGTTGTCCATCTGCATAATAATTGCCCTCACGGTATACCTTCACAATGAATAAAATACCCTCTTGATCGTATTCATAGACTTTTCCGTCGTAAAGTCTTCCATCTTTAAATTGACCGTCCTGCCATATTTCACCAAGTTTATTGTAAACCGTATTATATCCATTTGGATTGAAGGATATGTTTGATTTTGTATTCATCTGATTTATTCTCGGGGCTTTATTTTTTCTAAATCTTCTAGGTTCTTTTTTATGTACTGAGTGTACGTTATTAGCTGTCTTTTTTCCGATATATTGACCAAATCGATAACAACTAATATCAATAATCTCTTCATAAGCATCATAGCGAATTAGATCGCCAAAAGGCCTACCGCTCATCGCTAAGTACTCTAACTCTTTTTTCCCAAATTCAGAATAGTATATCACCTGTCCTTCTTCAAATCCATCAATGTTGTAAAATGCCTCAAAAGAAATACTTCCATCTGGGTTATATCGTATCAATGAATCGATATATTTTCCATTCAAAAATGTACCAATCTCTCTTACATTTCCATTTGGATATATTTTTTCGTATTGTCCCAATGGAACATTATTCTTGTAATTCGCTTTAAGTTTTGGTGTAATACCGTCCTTATGGTATTTGATCCAAAGGCCTTCTTTTCTATCGTTGACAAAGTAGCCTTCCTCTACTATTCCACGAGGTGATACTCCGGAACTCGGTCGATCCTTCCCAAAATAGATCCATTTACCTTGTTTCATGCCCTGAGAATCTTTGATATTGACTCTTTCACACCCCTTTGAATCCGATCTAATCAAGTCCTCAAAAACTTGATATTGATCCTGTGCATTCAATTCACCCACAACAAATATGAGTGAACAAACAATAAATAGTTTAAATGAATTTTTCATTTTTTCTTCTTTTACATATGCTAAAGTACGGTCATAATGCACCTGAATTTCAATAAATTCAGTGTAACCATATTTTAATTCAGTGAATAGATAAGACCTTCGAAAAAGAATTAAATAATAAAAAAGGGAGCTTTTAAGCTCCCTTTTACATACTTCTCAACAAGTATATTATTTAACAATCAAAACATCTCTTTTCTCGATCTTTTCCTGGCTGATATAGTGTACGTAATAAGTACCCTTTTCCAGATAAGTATTTCTCAAACTCTGAGCATTCATATCCTTTACTAACTCGCCATTTGATCTATACAATCTGATTCT
>JALRKF010000159.1 GCA_023254905.1 Crocinitomicaceae bacterium
GCACGACGTGTTGTGCCGCCTGATTTGATTGCGCCCGCCGAACGATCGCCGATCTTCAAGAAACCCATCAAGCCAGAGGACTTGCCAGACTATCGGTATGTACCCTTTGGATCCCTAAGTGAACTTACACCCTATTTATTAAGAAGACTTGTGGAAAGACTTAAATGGTCTTAAAAATATCTACCGAAAGATATTTAATGGCGAAGAAGCTTTTCAGGAGCAAATTGCAATGGTGAAGACTTACTTCTTTGATGCCGCCGATAAGATCAATAAAGCCGGTAAAGACGCACTAGTATCTTTTGCTGATGGTGATGAGCTAAGAATGATGATGATGGGGCTGAAGAGATTCACTAAGACTGAGCCTTACAATGTGAAGGAAGCACGTCAATTGATCTCTAAGAAACTGATCGAAGCAAATCAATACTGTTACTAAGGTCAAGAGAAATAAAAAAGCCCTGACGATTGTCAGGGCTTTTTAGTAGTTCAATATTTTCTATTGTAAATACTTCGATGTGAAATCACTGATGGAAACGTTTGTTCCATCAACAGTTATATAACGAACACCACAAGAAGTCAAGAAACGTACGATAACATATCTGTTCTTCGCTTCATTCACAACCATGTTGATCTTTGCTTCGTGTGCGTTTGCATCAAAATCCACTGAGAAATAGTGCGTATAATATTTACTGCTTTTAGCTACATCATCTTTGGTAACATTCGAAGGAAGAGCGAAAGTGTATTCACCTGAAGACTTACTTTTCGCAAGTGCTTCAATTCCTTGTGAAATTGCCAATTCAGCTGGTTCTTGTGCGTTCGTTGCGAACGTTACGAACAGAACCGCGAACATTGTGTATACTAACTTTTTCATAACTTTTTTTTAGCTAGACGTGATTTTTTAGCACGTAGTTGTATTGTTTCAATTACTAAACTACAATTTTTTTGCCAAATTTGATCGTGGCCAATTTATTACCATATAAATACAAAGGAAAGATCGAAGCGGGCTGTGATGAAGCAGGAAGAGGCTGTCTAGCAGGCCCTGTAGTCGCCGCTGCGGTAATTCTTCCTTCCGATTTCAAGCACAAATTACTAAATGACTCTAAAAAACTCACAGAAAAACAGCGTGATCTTTTGCGCCCTATAATAGAAAAGGAAGCCATCAGTTTCGCGGTTAGTTTCGTTCAGGCTCAAGAGATCGACAAGATAAATATTCTCAATGCAAGTTTTACTGCAATGCATCGCTCCGTTGATCAGTTAGATCAAATTCCAGAATTATTACTCATTGACGGAAATAGATTTAACCCCTACAAGAATATACCACACGAATGCATAGTGAAGGGAGATGGAAAGTTTTTATCTATAGCGGCAGCAAGTGTACTAGCGAAAACCTACAGAGATGAATTTATGTTGCAAATTCATGAAGAATTTCCTTCATACGACTGGATTAAAAACAAGGGATATCCAACAAAAAAACATAGAATAGCCATTAAAAAACATGGTGCTAACATATACCATCGCCAGTCATTTACGCTCCTGCCTGCAGAGCAGTTAAGTCTGTTCTGATTAAACAAATAACTGTTCATTAATCATTTAATCTTGCTTATTCCAAGAGGCAATTAGCCTTAATTTTGATTGTAGAACTGAAGCATGAAAAAAGTAATTCTTGGCATTTTTATTCTTATTTGTTTGGGTTGGATCGTATTTTTTAGCCTTGAAACTCTGGGTGTATCAAATTCTTTTGATCCGACTGAGTTATTTGGAGAAAAAGATGAGCAAGTAATAATAATAAACAGACAAAGTGAAATCCCTCCTGGATCCTTGGAGGAACTTTCCGGCATTCCATGCGAGGAATTATACAATGATCTAAATGATTCTAGCTTTCATCAATGCTTTATTAGCATTAATCAACCTCATATGCTTCTATTGAATCGTTCTGGATGGGATGTAATCAAAGTGGACAGGCTTTTCAAAACTTTTGAGATTAAGAATCTAATCGAAAGTCAAGGAACTTTTGAGGTTGGCAATTATCGAGGTCGCTACTTTAAACAAGGCCTTTACTTAACTAAAAAAGGATTTGTAATAACGGAATCAAATAACTGGGAACCGCTTCATGATAAAAAGGCTAGTGCCTCTGTCGTTAAACTCAATTCAAGAACTGCAGTCACAGATATCTATCTAAAGGGCGTAAATCGTTTTGACTATATCACAAAAGCAGATAGTCTGTTAAATTCAGTTCAAGTCGATGATGAGGAATTATTTTCAAGATTTATTTCTAACGAGATTCTCTCTTATCATTTTTATGAACGTGACTACTTCGCTGCTCTAGATTCAACATATCTCAATGGACCCATGTATGAATGGCTTAACCAAGGATTTGTCATAGTAGAAACGCGTGCTGGTAGGTCCATCATCTGCGATTATGTAGCTGGTCAAGACCCTATTCTTAACTTAAGGGAGAAAGAACAAAATGATACATCAAATGTATTTTCGACTCGATTAACTTCTAGTTTTCCAGAAGAGAATAGTAATTATCAAATTGATTACCTTGAAGATCTTGTAGTAATCAGTGAAAAACGAATTGTCATCGATCAATTACTCGCTGATGCAAAACTCGGTAAAACCATCTCCAACAATGAAATTCTGAGAAATCGGCTTTATGAAAATCTACCACATCTCGTCTCTGAAAGATTTGCGAATCCGAAGAAAGCATATTCCAGAGCTGTCTATAATGGAAATATTTTGGTTGCAAAAACAAACCAGGCGCGTATTGATAATTCAATTGTTCAAAAACAGAGTTACTCAATGAATGTTGCAGCCGGAATTATTGATTTTGAGACACTTCCGGGAGAAGGTAATGTGATTTGTTCAGATAATACAAACAACATCTCATTGTTCTTAAATGGAATTAAAGAATGGTCCAAAAGCTTGAACGCTGAAGTCGAATACATTCAACCATTAGATATCTATGCAAATGGGGAGCCAATTATCTGTGCTCAGACATACAACAAGTTGTTTGTTCTGAATCAAAAAGGAAAAAATATAGGTAGATTCCCTATTGAATTGGAAAATGAAATAACTTCTAAGATTACTTTTTACCGATGGAAAGGATCCGGATACTTTGTTTTTGGTACGAATGATGGAAAAGCACATGTCTACGACATGCAAGGTCGTGAAATAAGAGTCATGAAAATAGGAATAAATGCAACCAGACAAATTGATGCATGGGCTAGTCAAGGAAGACTGTTTTATGGCTTTGCTAACGCATCATCCTTCTACATGTATGATTTCGATAATCGCAAAATGCATAGAAATTTTAAATTAAACCAAACTTGTGTTTCGGGAAGAATACCGAATGAAATCTATCAATATTTTCTAACTGAAAATAAGCTATTTCGTTATGATCAGAAGGGTACAAAAATAGCTTTGACGAATATTCCAAATGGTACCATACTGAAGATTTTTGATGAAAATAAAAACCCAATATTAGTTGTAAAAAGTGCCAATGAAATTAAATTGATTAACAGTCAAGGGATCGAAATTGGAAGCGTTATTATTCCTTTCAATGAAGTATCTGATGTTGATATTGCCTTTACAGACAATGGTAAAAGCCTAATCTCCATAATTGATGGTTTGGAGAATAATGTATATTTGTATCGAGTTGGTGGCGATGCCCTTCTTACAAAACCTTTAGAGGGGCAACAAAAGGTGATTTTAGAAACATTTGGAGCCAACAAAAAGATTACGACAATCGTTGATCAATTTATTATACAGTACATTGAAAACTAACATTACAAAAATGACATTCTTGAAAAATTTATTTTTCGCCGGAATAATCCTGTCGACAACTCTGGTATCAGCTCAAAATTATCTCGGAATACCAACAAGTAATTACAGCGGAGTTATGGGAACTGACCTAAATCCGGCAAGTTTCGTGGATGGAAGATTCAAAGTTGATATAAACCTAGCTAGCTTAAGTTTTAACGCTTGGCAAAATGCTATGACTTTCGATACACGGGACATGCCAAAGTGGTGGGTAAAATCATTCTCAGAAAATATTAACGGATCGAACCCCTACAATGATTGGATTCAACCCGAATCGACATTTATGGATCGTTATATAACGAGAACATACGATGCGAACTCTGAAAACACATTGGGTCTTTATAACAACATCCAACTCGATGTCTTGAATTTCATGTTTCACGTAAACAGAAAAATCGCTGTAGGTGCCGCGGTTAAGCTAAGGTCGATCACTAATCTCGACGATGTTGACCCGAAGCTAGCTTTGCTTAGTGAGGAGGACTACGATATTCCATCCCTATGGAATACAAGGTTTAATGAAGAGCTTCTTGATCTTAATCACATGACTTGGGCTGAATATGGATTGATCTATTCTCAAGTGTTGAAAGATGATGGTGAGCACTTTTTGAAATTTGGTGGTAAAGCAAAATGGCTAAGTGGTTACTCGGCAGCATATATTCATACATCTAATTTTGAGTACAATCTATTCAATGAGGATACGACTCAATATTTAGCTGGAGATTTCGAATATGGCCACTCTTCCGGAATCCTTGAAAATATAGAAGGAAATAATAACAATTCAACAGAGTCTATCTCAAAGTTTGGAATCGGGTTAGATCTTGGATTTATTTATGAGTGGAGGCCTGACTGGAAAGAATACAAATACGACATGGATGGAGAAACAAATCTATGGCGTCGTGACAAAGAAAAGTACAAAATCCGTGCTGGCTTTTCTGTATTGGATATAGGTGGAATGAAATTCCAAAAAGGAGGAGTTAGTCAAAACTTCAGTGTGAATACTGGAGACTTATTCGCATTCCGAGATGCATTTGATGGAGATGAGTCTCTAGTTGATGTAGATGAGACCATTGATTCATTGATACAAAATGATGCTGGTTGGAGTACTAATGGGACAGATGACAGAACATTCTTCATGCAGCTTCCTACTGCGGTTAGCTTACAATTCGACTACCACATATGGAAGTATTTCTACGTAAACGCAACAGGGATTATTAGTATTCAAAACAGGAAAAATCCTCACAGAGTGAGAACAGCCAATCAGTTCTCAGTAACTCCCAGCTTTGATCACTCCTGGTTTGGAGTTCATCTTCCAATGTCTTACAATAATTACTCTAAATTCAAAGCTGGACTTGGTGCGCGTTTAGGACCGCTTACAGTCGGTGTCAATGACTTCCGAGTTCTATTCGCTACCGGCAAGAAAATTAGAGGTGCAGGTGCATATGCAGGATTACGACTGCCAATCTTGTACGTTCATCCTAGTGATATTGATGGCGATTTAGTATCTGATGACCTTGACGATTGTCTAGTCGTTCCTGGAGTATGGGAATTTAAAGGATGTCCTGATACGGACAAAGATGGTATCAAGGATCTAGATGATCACTGTCCGCAAGAAGCTGGACTTCCAGAATTTAACGGTTGCCCTGATAAAGATGGTGACAGAATTCCGGACAAAGACGATGCATGTCCTGAAGAGCCAGGAGATAGTTTGTACAATGGATGTCCTGATTCAGATAAAGATGGAATAATTGATTCTAAAGATGATTGTCCGACAGTGCCTGGTATTGAGGCATTCAAAGGATGTCCTGATACTGATGGAGACGGAATTAAAGATGATGAGGATGCATGTCCTGAAGTTCCTGGACCATTAGTAAACAATGGTTGTCCGGATACGGATAATGACGGACTGTTTGACTTTATCGATAACTGCCCTGAAGTTGCCGGACCAAAAGAAAATAATGGTTGTCCTTGGCCAGATACAGATCAGGATGGTACTTTAGATAAAGACGATGATTGCCCTAATACTCCAGGACCAAGGGAAAATGCAGGTTGTCCATATACTGATTCTGATAACGACGGACTTCGCGACAAAGATGACAAGTGTCCGAATACTCCAGGACCAATAGAGAATGATGGATGTCCTGAGATTGAAGAAGAAGTGCAAGAAATTTTAAGGACAGCCTTTGAAAACCTAGAATTCGAAACCGGAAAGGATATAATCAAGGAAGAATCCATCCCGTCATTGACAGAGCTTGCTGAGGTTCTTGTTAAACGTCCTGAGTGGAAGCTACAAATTTCGGGGCATACAGATAATGTAGGTAACGATCAAGCGAACTTAGTTCTTTCTAAAAAGCGTGCCGAGGCCGTGAAGAACTTCATGATTTCTAAGACAATTGAGTCAGAAAGACTTTATGTACTGTTCTTCGGTGAGACAATGCCAATAGCAAGTAATGATACTAAAGAGGGGCGCCAGAAAAACAGACGTGTTGAAATGAAAATCATTTTCGAATAGATTATTAAGCGAGGGCTGTACATACAGCCCTCGCTGTTTCATATGAAATTCCTAAAAAAAATACTATTTGTTCTACTCACCATTTTGGTGATTTTCTTGGTGATACCTTTGTTCATGGAAACAGATTTCAAGATATCACGATCTATTCATATTAAAGAGTCCAAAATGGTCGTATTTCAATACCTGAAATATCTCAAAAATCAGGAGAAATATGGTGTTTGGAACAAAAGGGATCCAGACATGGAAAAATCTTATCGAGGAACTGACGGACAAATTGGATTCACATATGTTTGGGATAGTCAAAATGAAAATGTTGGTAAAGGCGAGCAAGAAATTGTCAGAATAAATGAGTATGACAACATTGAACATGAACTCAGGTTTCAGCGACCATGGGAATCAACGAATAGAGCCTGGTTTGATATTGTCGGTAATCAAGATTCTACAACGGTAACATGGTCAATTCAGGGATCAGTTCCTTATCCTTTGAATTTCTTCAATCTTTTTACGGATTTAGATGGGATGATCGGGAAAGATTTGGTGGAAGGATTAGAAAATCTCAAAATAGAATTGACTAAAAAGGAATTCAGTGGTAGCGATTGATAAACGACTTCGTTACTTGATAAGTATCCTATCAGGATTCTTAATGGTGATTTCATTTCCTTTCACTGGCAGTTTGACTCCACTAATGTTTATTGCAATGGTTCCACTGTTGTTGTTGGAATCTTATATCTCAAGAAAGAAATACCGGTCTGGAAAAGTTTTTATCCATGCGTTCATCACTTTTTTTATTTATAATGTTGGGACAACCTGGTGGGTTTGGAATGCGAGTGCTGAAGGTTCGGTAATGGCATTTATTTTGAACTCTTTGCTGATGACAATTGTCTTTCAATGTTTCCATTTCACGAAAAAGTATGTGGGCAACAAAGAAGGATACATATCACTATTATTCTATTGGATTGCATTCGAATATTTTCACTTCAATTGGGAATCATCATGGCCTTGGCTTGCACTTGGTAACACATTCAGTATAACACCTTCCTGGGTTCAATGGTACGAATTCTCAGGTGTTCTGGGGGGAACTTTTTGGATTCTCATAGTTAATCTTTTGGTATTCCGTATCTATGACAATGTTTACTTCAAAAAGGAGAGTTGGAATATCCAAACTCCGTTGATCTGGATAGCTACATTATGCTTCGGACTGCCATTACTATTTTCTATATATCGATATTACAGCTACACTGAGGTGGAACGCCCTTTTGAGGTAATAGCAATACAACATAATATTGACCCATACAATGACAAGTTCAATAGTAGTGTGTATAATCAATTCGATAAAATTGTACATCTCGCTGATAGTCTCGCTGATACAGGCACAGATCTGCTTATTGCCCCTGAGACATCCTTAAGTGTAAGAATTGATGAGAACAATTTTCACTTAACGAGTCTTTACAGTTACATCAAGAAAGCACAGGCTGCACTCGACAACATTCCAATCTACATCGGTGGATTTACTTCCCGTTATTTTAATGAATGGAACTCCAGAGCTTCCAGACCTTTATACAATGGGGCTGGATTTATAGAACATTACAATACATCAATCTATTTCAATGAGTCGCCAATGCCGGGATACATACATAAATCAAAACTTGTTCCTGGTGTGGAGAAAATTCCATTCTCTAATCACTTCCCTTTTCTTGAAGACTTATCAATAGATTTAGGTGGCGGCACAGGCACGCTTGGAGTTGAGGACAAACCCAAAATATTCGTTGACGAAAAATTACGCTTTGCACCAGTAATTTGCTACGAGTCAATCTTTGGTGAGCACCTTGCACAGCAATGCAATGAAGGTGCAGAATTGATCTGTATCATAACAAATGATGGATGGTGGGGGGATACTCCGGGTTATCGACAGCACCAGAGCTTTGCAAGTCTCCGCGCTATTGAAAACAGAAGATCTTTGGCACGTGCTGCCAATACTGGGTCAAGCTGTTTCGTGAATCAGCGAGGTGATATTCTTCAACCGACAAAATGGTGGGTTGAAACAGCTATCAAAGAGAAGCTTAATCTCAACAATAAGCTTACTTTCTACTCTCAAAACGGTGATTCACTTGGGAGAGTTTCTAGCTTCGTGAGTGTGTTATTAATATTATTTTCATTCGTAAAATGGTTCAGGAAAAAATTCAGCTATAAATGAATTCTGACGACCCATTTAAACTTGAATATGTGACGAACGCGGTGTTATGTATTACTCTCATTTGCTATTTCAATAATTAGAGAAAAGAGTGTATCAATATAGGATGGGTACTTTAGAAACTACAAAATGATTTTTCAACTAATAAAGAAGTAATAGTTGATCAAATACGAGAGCATTAAATCTTTACGAATCCAAACTTCTCCTTCGTCCTGCCCCAGATACCATATATGATCATTCTATTTTGTTGATGATCGACTTCAAACTTCTTCGGTATTGCCAAAACATCCACTGCAGTTCTGTCAAAGAAATTCATTCGTTCTTGTTCTCCTGATTCAATATCCATAGAAACGATTGCAACAACATTTTTGCGTTTGGAATAATTTGCTACCTGTAGTCTTTCTACACCAAGGAATTCTCCATTCTCCGAATAATTTCGCACGTTATCATTAAAGATAAGATGGAGATAGCCATTACTGACAACACTCTCAAAGCTTGAGAATGGTCCTCCATCATTCATTGAAACCTGATACTTTGGAACTTTTTTGAACCAGTCAAACTCACCTTCTGTGTTTATTTTATATGCAATAATGTCGTTATAGTAATAATAATAAATGTTTGTACTTTGGCCAGTTCTGGAGTCATACGTACTTCTTACTCTTACAAAATACTGTTCCATCGTACCTACTATTGTTCCGTCCTCCAAAATATTCGCTTCTCTCATTTGATAGTCGTAAAGCTGGGGCTCACCTTTCCCTCTAGCCTCTCTCCTACTGGCTTTACTCAATTCACGTTGAGACCAATTTTGAGTGATGAACGAACGTTCGAAATCCTGCATACCTCCTCCGATCTCTTTTGCTGTCACAAGATCTATTTTTCGATAAAAAACACCCTGCACTCCTGGCTCCTCTTTTTCTCCGTAAACCCCAGTAATCGTGAAAATATTACTCGTATCACTTGTGAGTGCCATTGCAACTAGACGTTTATTTTCAATATCAATCACTAAATCTTGAAGCCCATCATCAGCAATATGATAAATGTGCAAGGCCTTGAATGCACTTTTGTCTCTTCTCACCGCCCTTTCTTCCGTAATCTCAAACTCAGAAAGTGCCAAAAAATAATCTCCTTTATTTGAAATGTAATGATTATGAATCCTACAAAGCTCAGGGTCAAATGGCAATGGATACTCACCTTCATTAATCAATTTAAGATCTTTCGTGTATACGTTAAACCCATACCTATCTTTGGTTCCCTTTTTTGCAGGAATCTGCCAGACGACGCCAAGGAATTTTTTATTTGCGGATACTTTCACATCGAACCATCCTTTATTTCCTCCCTTTTCCAAACTAAACGCTCCCAATCTCACGGCATCACCCTCGGGTTCGATATCTCTATTATATACCTGCATAAAAAGGATCTTCTCTCCATCCTTTTTATCACTCAAAAAAATAATTAACTTATCTCCTATTACACGCACACCCTCGAATGAGGCTATGCTCTTCTCGGCGTACAGAAGTATTTTTCCATTGGCCACCATTTCTTTACCAATATGTCGTGATATTTTGTAGTGTCCAAGTAATGAACCTCCTGTCCATCGTAATGCATAGAACTCATCTTTATCTGAGGGCAGTATTCGAATTAATGAACCCTGTTTGCGTTCCAAATCCCCCCAATCCACCTCCAAATCTTGAGCAAACATGATTGATGAAAGGCAGAAAAATAAAAGTGTCCAAAAAAATCTCATAAAATTAAAGTAGCAAATATTATGCTAAAGATCAGCTTCCTTTTACGAGTTGAACACCTGTATAATTTTGTGGTGTGATCGATTTAAGCTCCATCTTAATAGCTTCAGAAACATTCAATGTATCAATAAATGTATGAACAGTCTCTTTACGTATAACTTCATTGGTTCTAGTTAAACCTTTTAAGGCTTCATAGGGCTTTTCGTAACCCTCTCGACGTAAAACAGTCTGTATTGCCTCTGCAACTACAGCCCAGTTATTTTCCAGATCAAGCTCGAATGCATTTTGATTCAGAAGTAATTTATCTAATCCTTTCAAAGTGGATTTAAAGGCAATAAATATATGTCCAAAGGGAAGTCCGATCGTTCTTAATACTGTTGAATCAGTTAGGTCGCGTTGTAACCTGGATACAGGTAGCTTAGCCGATAGATGCTCTAAAAAGGCATTAGCAATACCTATATTACCCTCTGAGTTCTCAAAATCTATCGGATTTACTTTATGTGGCATTGCAGAAGAACCAACTTCTCCTTCCTTCAACTTTTGCTTGAAATAATCCATAGAAATATAAGTCCACATATCTCTATTAAGATCTAAAATGATTGTATTGATTCGTTTCATTGCATCAAAAAGAGCTGCAAGATTATCGTAATGCTCGATCTGTGTTGTTGTCTGACTTCGGTCCAAACCTAGCCCATCATTAACAAAATGATTGGCGAAAGATACCCAGTCCTCTTGCGGAAATGCAACTAAATGAGCATTAAAGTTACCCGTAGCTCCACCGAATTTTGCAGAATAGGGAACCTTTTTCAACTGCTCTACCTGCTTTTCTAATCTCTCTGCAAAGACTTGGATCTCCTTACCAAGTTTTGTTGGTGATGCGGGCTGACCATGTGTCTTTGCTAACATTGGAATATCTTTCCATTCTTGAATCAATCCATGGAGCTTCATCAACAATTTGTTCAATAACGGTAGATATTGCTCATTAATAGCTTCTTTCAACGACAAAGGAACAGATGTATTATTGATGTCCTGAGACGTCAATCCAAAGTGTACAAACTCCAGATATTTATCTAACCCAAGCTCCCGCATCTTCTCTTTCACAAAATATTCCACTGCTTTAACATCATGGTTTGTTGTCTTTTCTGTTTCTTTAATGGTAAGTGCATCATTTTCGGAGAAATTCAAACAAACATTGCGCAGATCCTCAAATTTTTCCTTCGGAAAATCTGCTAACGGCTTTATCCCACTATTCACGAGATAAATGAAGTACTCTACCTCCACGATAACGCGATAGCGAATTAGACCAAATTCAGAAAAATACTGTTGAAGCTCTGATGTTTTGCTGTGATACCTTCCATCAACTGGAGAAATAGCTGTAAGACTATTTAATTTCATAACTTTTGCTTTCAAAAATGGGAAAAGGCAAAGATACAAAAGGAACAGAAAACTCTCGCTGTAAGAGTTGATTGATTATTTTTGACTCATGTCGTTTATCAAGAACTTGTTCTTTGGATATAGAGCATATTTCCAAGCAATTAAATTTATTCGCAAACACAAACTCTATTGGTACTTTGCTATTCCTGCTGTTCTGATGCTTGGGATTTACGGACTTGGTGATTTGATCAGGCATCATAACATCAGACCGGATGTGGATAACATGAATGAGATCGTTTGGTATATGGTATATCTTATGATCGAGATCTCCATCGCGATTCTCTTAATGAAGTTTGCAAAATATCTCGTAGTAGTACTCCTTTCACCGTTGCTATCGAATTTGAGCATGAAAACCGAAAAGATCTTAACTGGCAATACATACCCCTTCAATATTAAACAGTTGGTCAGCGATGTAAAACGTGCCTTGAGAATCGTGATCCGAAATATAATGTGGGAATATTTCTTTTTCCTGATAATATTTATAGTGTCCTATTTTGGATGGGAAGACCCTCAAAAATCGCCCATATTTTACCTTACTTTCGTAATAGGATTTTTCTATTACGGTTTCGGCTTCCTTGATTATATCAATGAACGGAGACGACTCAATATGGATGAAAGTATTATGTTCGTTAGAAAAAATAGGGGGTTGGCCATTGCAATTGGTTCAGTTTACTCTATTATGATACTTGTACCCGTTGACCTCAGCGCCTTATTCTATTGGTCTAATTTTTATAACGCGCCACTTGAAACAATAGGAAGTTTCAGTCTTCATCTATTACTTTGGTTATGCGCCTCTATTGCTCCTGTTCTAGCAATAATTGCTGCAACTTTAGCAATGAATGACTTGGTTGACCTTAGCAAGAATGAATACGCTGAGAATCAGTCAGAATAATTCCTTTTTTCAATTATTTTTGACAACTTTGGCTGTTTTTGCATGACTTTTGTTATCAACAGAAAGTATACTTAAATATCATTTTATGAAAATCTATACCATTCTATTGTTTTTGTTATTCAATTTTGTAACGCAGACATCATTATCAAATGATTTCTCTTCAACTCCTCCTGACAGCACTAGTAATATTGTTGATCGAGCCGCTGCTGCTTATCTTATTGATGAGGGTAGAACTTTTTTTAATCAAGGTAAAGTAAAAAACGCATTGACAAAATTTAGAGAGGCAGCAATTAAAGACCCTTACAGTTGGAAGGCATCTTTTTGGGTAGGAAAATGTCATTATCGTCTTGGTAATTTCGGTTATGCAGTGAGATATGGCAATAATGCGATCCTCTTAGGTGGTGAGAGAGTCGATAATGAAGTTTATTTCAACGTTGCATTGGCTTATCATCAAATGGCAAAGCTTGACTCAGCAATGATCAATTATGACATAGCAATAGCTGAAATGCCAAAAGTCCGACAAAAAGAACTTAATGTTTCAAAACGAAGACAAAAGTGTTTGTTCGCTGCGGAGGTCATGAAAAATCAACCAACAGTTAATAGAGAAAGTATAAAGGGATATATCAATGGTGGGTTTGATGAATACGGCGTAGTGCTTGCCGACAATGGAAACACAATTTACTTCACCTCCCGGAGAAACAATACCACCGGTGGTGGAATGAATCCTGATGATCAATTATATTTTGAGGATATCTACAGGGCAACTAAAAATTCAGATTCTGAGGAATGGGACGATGTTACAAATAACCTAGGTAAATTGAACTCTGACGGTTTTGAAGCTTTAAACTACCTGTCCCCAGATGGACTTTGGGGGATTGTAACATTGAATAATACCGCCACTGAGGAAGGACGTAAGGCGACTCGAGGTTCAGATATTTGTGAGATAAAAAAGAATACAAAGGGTGTTTTCAATAAACCAAAAGTTATTAGCAATAAATCAATCAATACATCTTTCTTTGAGGGTGCGGCAACATTAACCGCAGACGGAAATACGATGTACTTTGTATCAGACAGAAAAGGAGGAAAGAGTTCTACAGATATTTACATGGTACAAAAAAATGGAAAAGTATGGGGAGAAGCTGAACCTCTTCCTTTCCACATTAATACTCTTGGAAGAGAAACAACACCATTCATATCTCCTGACGGGAGATACCTTTTCTTTAGCTCAGATGGACATGAAGGAATGGGTGAACTTGATATCTATGTTGTAGAAAATAAAGGAGGTGAGTGGGGTACTCCCGTGAACCTTGGATATGGTATTAATTCAGTAAATAATGATACCCACTTTGTATATGACGAAGGAAGTAAAAGAGGTTATTTAACTGGTTCAGAGTTGATTGGTAATAAATCGAGCTTAAATATCTTCGAAATGGACTTGAAGGATTTTAAAATTCCACAACCTCCATCAAAAGATCAAAATTAACAGTGAACGCCCCAAAGAGGGCGTTTTCTTTGCATTATGAAGCGGTATTTTTTACAACTTTCGTACGACGGATCGAAGTTCTTTGGTTGGCAAAAACAACCAGAGCAAATTTCTGTGCAGGAAACTATTGAGCTTTGTCTGAGCAGACTTCATTCTAATCAAATGATCAAAATCACAGGTTGTGGAAGAACTGATACAGGTGTTCATGCGAATGAGTATTTCGCTCATGCAGACCTTCCAGATGCGGACATAGATATGTTGGTTTTCAAACTGAATAAAATGTTACCCGATTCTATCGTGATAAAATCAATTTTTGAGGTGAATCCACAGAAACATGCAAGGTTTGATGCTCAAGAGCGTATTTATCGTTACTTCATACATACAGAAAAAGATCCCTTTCTCGCAGATAGAAGTCTTCTCTTGGCGCAAACCTTGGATTTTGATTTAATAAATCAAGCAGCCAAAAAACTAATTGGAAAAAAAGACTTCACTTCTTTCTCTAAATTCTCATCCTCAAGATTCACACTAAAACTGATTGGATTGATTCGCAAGGGATTCACAATGCGATCTACAAAAGTCTTTGTCACATTCTTTGTCAAAACTTCGCGCCCGTTGTTTTTACGCTCTAGCTCTTCATCACC
>JALRKF010000156.1 GCA_023254905.1 Crocinitomicaceae bacterium
CTGCTTGGTCAAAGGAAGCGAAACAGCGCGCGGAATCTCCGCGCTCTTCGTAGAGTTCCCCCAGAGCGAGCCAGGCGGCCGGATAGACGGGATCTAGCTTCACGGCGCGCAAAAAATGCTTCTCCGCTTTGTCCACGTTACCGCCTGGCTGCAGGTATTCGCGAATGCCTTTTTGGTAGGCGGAAACGGCGGCGCGATTTTGGGCCGAAACGCCGAGCGCCCATCCACAAAGGAGGGTGAATAAAAGAAGCTGTTTTCGCATGATACCTCCACGAAGGTACGCTCGTAAAATTGTAACTTTGTGCCTTAATAAGCCACTATGGGAGCTTCTTCGTTTGACCAAGTCAAACAGGTATTTACGGATTTCCTTGAGCAGAACGGGCAGCGCAAGACACCCGAGCGCTACGCCATACTCCACGAAATCTACTCCCACGAAGACCACTTTGACATTGAGACCTTGTACGGGTCCATGAAAGTGAAGAACTACCGGGTCTCTCGCGCCACCTTGTACAATACGATGGACTTGCTTTTGCAATGCGGTTTGGTCCGCAAGCACCAGTTTGGCCAGAACCAAGCCCAGTACGAGAAATCCTACTTCAACAAGCAGCACGATCACGTCATTTTGGTCGACAGTGGCGAAGTCAAAGAATTCTGTGACCCCCGCATTCAGCAAATCAAGCAGAGCATCGAAGAGGTTTTCGGTGTGGAAGTGACGGGACACCAACTCTACATCTACGCAAAATCAAAAAAGGAATGAGCCAAGGAGCAGACATCCTGCTCGGCCTCCAATGGGGGGACGAAGGAAAAGGGAAAATTGTGGACGTATTGACCCGTCGCTACGACGTGGTAGCCCGCTTTCAAGGCGGCCCCAATGCAGGACACACCCTGGAGTTTAACGGAATCAAGCACGTGTTGCACACGATTCCCTCTGGCATCTTCCACGAGAATGCGTTGACCCAGCTGGTTTACTAATACATGGGTGCTTTCGATCACACTGCGCTTGCCATCAGATGTATTTCTAATTTTCTTAACATGTATGTAGCATTTGAAAGAATCACCAGAGTAAGCAGGGTTTTCATAGGTAACGTCCGTCAAGCCAAGATGTAATAAACATGATTCAGAATAAGTCTCAACTGCCATACAGAGCGTTAAATTAAGTACTGCTGAAAAAGGCATCACCTTGCGTTTTAGACCTGCGCTTTGTGCGAATGCATCGCTAGTTTCGATGAAATTACTCATTGAAACAAGTGACGACCAAGTCGTCGTCCAAGAATCGTCCATAGTGATATCATAAGGGCATCTGATAATCTGTCCTTCAAAAACCGTGTCCAAATCTAGGCCATATTTAAAGACTTTTGGCAGAACGCCTTTAGAAGGCAGTTTTACTTTTTTTGTTTTCTTTCCAAGCTTATTTCTGATCATTCGAGCTAGTGGGGGACCAATAAATTTACCATCAATACTAATGTCGCAACCTCCGTCATACTGATCTATAATTGTTTGAAGTTCTACTCTTTCCTTTTCATCGATTGAAAAATATTGATGTATAATATCGATATGATCTGGATGCAAGATCATTTTACCATCAGCTCCAGACTCTATAGCCTTCTCACAATTCTTGAAAAGACCTGCATAATTGTGCACATCAACATAGGGCGAATCAATGAATGGTAAATTATGTCCTTTCGTGATTATCATCACCCTATTGATAACATGTTTCAGATTAGCATTTGACATTTGCGCATCTAAATCGGCGAACATGTCATATAAACCAAGTGCCACTGCTTCTATCTTATTGGAAACCCTGATAATCTTGTTAAGATTTTGGAGGGAATAAACAGTTTCTATCAGTGGAATTATAGTTAACGGTTGCTTCCTTTTATTATTTATTCGATCAATATGATCATGCGTAGCTTTTACTTCCAGTATATCACAAATTGACGGAAGCATTACGGTGTCAATAAAATCATATTCCAAAAGCTTCAAGTCTTCTGAATATTCTGATTGATTCGCAAAGCTATTAATGCGGAGAACTATTTTTGCATCAATTGAAGTAATTAGCTCGGAGTTCTTCATAAGATTTTCTCTCGCCAGAGACTTCATCTTTTTTGGACATCCATCCTGCAGATCGAAAATATAACAATCAGGTTTACTCCAAGTCAAAAGTTTTCCGAACGCACTTGTTTTGTGAGGTGTAACAAAAAAATAGCTAATGTTCTTTTCCATTTTTAAGTGGTAATGTTAATTGATTTAATGCTTTGGTCGCCATTAGTGCAAGCCCTGTAATAAATAGAAAACCTGTGTATTCTTCACTATTGTTTACTTATTAACTCCCAATAATCCCAACTTTTGGTTTTGATGTGTTTAATTTTTCCTTTGTCTCTCAATTTTTCTAATTCCTCCCTACTCCTCTCGCGGCTCATATTCATCACAAAACCAAATTCACCCACTGTAGCTATTGGATTGCGCTCAAACAATTCTTCAGGTGTTATCGATATGAATCTTCTCTCGATACTTGGAATATAAAATTTTAAAATATTGACGAGATCTTGGTAGCTTCTACTACCTTTTATGGTTAGCGTCTTTTTACCATTCTGTCTAAAAACCAATGTTGGGAAATTATGAATATCAAGTTGATTGGCCAATTCGAGATCTTCGTTAAAAGCTTTTATTCCTCTATTTTTCATGTCTGCATGTAATTGCTGATCATCAAGACCAACATCTATGGCTGTGTTTCTTATTACCTCCCATCTTGAGATATTTATGTTGTGAATAAACAAAAGATGCTTAAGACGATGAGAAAATAATAGAGCTTTATCAGGGTCTTGAAACTGTGCTGCTTTAATTGCAATGGATGGTGGATTTGATGAATCTAGCGGATCATCAATCCACACACTTCCAGTTATTGGAAAACCGTATGTATCACCTAAATTACTCCAAAGAACAGCGGCTTCATCAGGAGATTCTATCTCCCTACCCTTTCTACTCGACCAATCCTTCAATAATCCACCCATATGCTTGGAAATATCAAAATACTCACCATATTCAAGCTCAAACTTCAATAAAACTGAGTGGAATAATAGACAGGATGAACAAATTGGATCTGTAAAATATAAAATTGAAATTGGCTCTAAACTATTTAATCTCCTTTCCTCTCTTGAAATCAGTGGAATTATCCGATCATTGTTATCTGAATTCATTGGAAAGAGAAAATCTCTTTTTATTAGTCTTCCTCTCTCGATATAGGATTTTATTTCTTCTCTTCGGGCAAAATAATAGGAACGAAATGCACTATCAATTTTGCTATGCGTGTTCAATTTATCAGCTAATGTTAGTGCATCGAGAATAGCCAAAGTATTTCCAGCACTGGTAAATGGCAACGTAAGATGTGCAGCATCTCCGATAAGAACAATATTATCCTTGTGATAAGAGGAAAGTGAATCAAAATCTCTCGTTTTCCAAATGTAGCTATCAGCAAAGTCATTCTTCTCAATGATATCTCCAACGAAATCTGGGAAATCAGCCATTAGATTTCTACAAAACTCTTTTTTCTCCTCCGGACTTTCCAGATTGATACCATTTTCAAATTTCACGTCGTATTGCATATACCAAACAGACTGTTTGTCATTCAACGGTATTAATCCCAGAGATAGGCCCTTATCTTTGCTCTGTACCTTAATAAACTCATCGAGTTTCGTGTTTGATGGATCATCTACAAACCCAACTATTTCTTTCACCTCCACAGGTGTATAATCCGTTTCTCCAAAAAGTTCCTGTCGAATGCTTGAATTTCCTCCATCTGCACCTATGAACATATCAGCAAAACATTGTTGACCATTTAAAAAATTAACAGCGACCGCTTTGCCGTCCGGTCCGTATTCAAAATGTGAGAATTCATGATCATATTTCAGTTCAGCTGAATGCAGAAAAGAGCATAAAAAATCTCTCAAGTCTTTTCTCTTTAAACAATACCAATCATCTAGACTAACGGTAACTGATTCCGTTTCATCAGGAGTACAATGTGTAAATGAATTAATCTTATTAGTGCGAAGATGGTATTCAGTATCCTTTTCTAATACTCTGAGTACCGCTAGCCCTTCTCCACTCATCAGAAAAGCATGACCTCTTGTACTAGCAACCTTCATACGCTCGAACACCATGACTTCATGTCCGTTCTTTTTGAGAAAAATCGCTTGCGTCAATCCTGCTATTCCCCCACCAATAATAGCAATCTTCATATTTCCTTTTTTATTCGATGTAAAGCCTCTTCCAGAATTTCTTTAGAGGTCGCAAAACTCAATCGAACATAACCCTCAGCACCTGGTCCAAACCATTCGGATAAACCGGGAACTAAAGCTACCTTAGCCTTATTTAGTACCAATTGTTGAAATTGTTCTGAAGACATTCTAGTATCTCTGATATCTATCAAACTTACGTAGCAACCATCTGGAGAAACGGCCTTTAATCCACTAATTTGATTAACACTATTAGTCACTAAATCACGCATTTCAGTTAAATGGAGTAAAAACGAATCTAACCAAGACTGTCCATTTTCGAGTGCAGCTTTTGCTGCTATTTGACCTAATGAGCTAACTCCATTTATGGTGGATTCATGAAGTGAATTTTTAAAAAGTTTGTCGAATAATATTTCATTTGAAGTAGCAACTACTCCTATTCGTAAACCAGCAAGACCATAGGATTTACTGAATCCTGTGACTAGAACTACTTTTTCAGATATCAACTTGGATAGACCTCCAATACTTACGAAACGATTAGGGTCAAATACAATATCACTCCATATTTCATCTGAAAGAATAATGAGATCGTGCTCAATCGCTATTTCGCCTAGTTGAATCAGCTCCTCAGCTGTGAATACTTTACCCGTCGGATTCAATGGATTGCACAAACAGATTAGCTTCGTTCTCGATGTAATCAAAGGCTTCATTGCATCAAAATCTACGGATCGTTGATCTGCAGCAATTGGGAATCTTACTGCGGTTCCTCCAACTTCCCTGATTGAATATTGAAATAAAAAGTCAACAGGGTCAAAAATAATTGCTTCATCACCAGGCTTTAGAAATGTCTTGCAAACGAGATGTATTCCAAAAGCCGCACTATTAACGGGAAGAATCAAATGGGGGTCAATGCAGAAATCTCGTTTTTCAAGAAGAAAATCATGCATCGCTTGCTTAAATTCTGGTAAGCCCTCTGCTGGAGAATAAGAGAAGTAACCCTCTGCTATATATTCATTTATGGATCGAACAATTAAATCTGAACATTCAAAATCTGGGTCGGCTGCAGTAAGAGGTATAACACCTTCTGGTTGAGCCGCCCAACGTAGGTTGTACGCTCTTTCTCGCAGCACATTAAGATTGACATTATTCGGATTAAAACTCACTCC
>JALRKF010000013.1 GCA_023254905.1 Crocinitomicaceae bacterium
TATTTCACTTTGTGAACCTGAAGAAAACGTATTCTTTTCAGATATTGAAAAGCTAATTAAGCGAAAAGTAGATCGTGCAGTAGAAAATCCATTTCCCCAAACAGATAAGCCCATGACTAAGGCCGAAAAGAAAGAGTGGGAAAAGGAAAAGAATAGAAGAAAACAGGAATTTTTCAAGAATCGTAAGAAAAAGCAACAGCGCAAATAACAGCAATTACAACTTCTTTCCGCAAAACTTCGTTTGAACGGAATCTGTCGGGTTTCCCGCGAATCCACCAGAATACTGCAGATTTTCTAAGTACAGACTGTCATTGAGATTCCAAAAAGTGTTGTTCACACTATGCTGATCCATCTGAAAATTCCAGTTTGTAACATTACTGTAAGAGTTATAAAATGAAGTCGTTGAGATTAGTTCGCCATCCACTAGAATAGCAGCTTGTGTATCGTGAAGTAGAACATTAACGGTATCTGTATAGTTCGTGTCTAATCCGGAAAATGCATTTTTTCTAGTTACCTCCATTATATAATCACCTTCAATTAACGTGCGATTAATATGAGGTAATGATGAGGCCACATCCGTAGTGATAACACCATCATAGATAATAGTGTAATCGGGGCCTCCTGAGCTACTTCCAGATTGATAATAATGAAGATTAAGAAGGGTAAAATTATTAGTGAATGTTAAAGTGATGTCTGTCGTATATGTCCCTAATAGCTCCTCGTAATGTTCGAAAACTGTTTGCGTATCAGCGTCTATTTTAAATTTATAATTAAGGAAATATAAACTATCGTTGATTACATCTAATTTGATATTTCGGTCATAGTACCTCGTACCTCCTGATTCATACGCCATGTTATAACTTATATCACATGCATACGTCCCTTCTAAATGAGAGAAATCATACAGCCCAGCTTGATCTATAGGCTCCTGTTGAACAACCTTGTCTTTTTTACAAGAGGCAGTTGTAATAATTAGAAGAAAGAATAGGATTCTATTCATATCAGAATCAACGGGCTATTAAGAAGAATGGTTGGTTAAATATATATAAAATGTGTATTTTAACTTATGTCAAGTTACAAGTTCATTCTCATTAGCCATGTTCTTTTTGGATCTGTTGCCCTGCTTTCAGGACTTTTAGCAATATTAATGAAAAAAGGATTTCCAATACATGTGATTTCGGGTAAAGTATATTCCATATCAATGTACGGGGTGGTTTTTTCGGCTTGGATTGCTAGTTATTTCAGGCTGAATTTATTTCTCATTTTTATCGGAATTTTCGCATTTTATTTAGTTACCCGTGGTTTAAGAAGTACGCGGATAAAAAGTTTAAGACCAGCTCCTCTAGATTGGATCCTTTTAGCTTTGGGAGTATTAACTGCAATCATAATGACCTTAACGTTCAATATTATACTTTTAGTTTTTGGAGCTATCTTCGCTACTTTATTGATAGGTGATTTGAAAATTTTTATAAAGGTTCAAAAAGGAAACAAAGTGCATCCAAAGGAGTGGATAGCTACCCATCTCGGTATGATGTTAGGATCCTACATCGCAGCGATAACCGCTTTTATTGTAATCAATGTAGAATATGACCCTTTGCCATGGTTGCCATGGATTCTACCTTCTTTGATTTTGACGCCATTGATATTCATATATACAAGAAAGACAAAAGGTTAAATTACGGTGAATGCTGAAGGACTATCGTTGGGTTGAAGAATGCTGTGGATCAAAGGTTGCCAAAGAAGATCTGGTTCAGGAATTATGGAGTGGTTATGGTTGTTTAAAAAGAATTCATCTTTATAATGGATCTTCGTTTATTTTAAAGGAGATTAACTTTGCATCAGTTCAAGATCATCCGCGGGGTTGGGCCACCAATATTTCCGATGAACGCAAACGTAAGTCTTATCAAATTGAACAGAACTGGTATGAAGGATTATCCCAGAAATTAGATGATATAACCAAGGTTCCAGCACTTATTTATAACCAGAAAGGCGACACCATCGCATTGCTTTTGGAGGACCTAAATAGACTCCATTTCGATCAACGACATCGGTCTTTAAATCTTGATGGAATTAAGCGGGTATTAGAATGGCTTGCGCGTTTTCATGCGACATTTATTGGAGTTGAACCGGAAGGACTCTGGCCCATCGGAACCTATTGGCATTTGGATACTCGTCCAGAGGAATATGAGATCATGCAATCAGGCTGGCTCAAAGAGAACGCGAGACGTATTGATGAGGTTTTGAATAATGCCACGTATAAAACTATCGTTCACGGTGATGCCAAGCTGGCGAACTTTTGTTTTTCTAATGAAATGGACGTCGCAGCAGTTGACTTTCAATACGTCGGTGGAGGATGTGGAATGAAAGATGTAGCTTACTTTTTAAGTAGTTGTTTGAGTTCTAATGATTCGATAAGGTATGAATCAGAATTGCTCGCTTGCTACTTTGAAGAATTGTGTAAGCACATATCAGATGAAATTACCGACGATCTTGAGGAAGAATGGCGTTCTCTATATCCTGTTGCATGGGCTGATTTTATTAGGTTTTTACAAGGATGGGCTCCCGATCATTATAAGTTAAATGAGCATAGTCTGCGGCAGGTGGAGAGGGCTAAGGCTATTTTTCTTTAAACCACCCCGAATACTTCACATAGTTATTCGCTATTCGCATTACCTCACCCTCAAAAAGTTCCGGTGAGATCTCTTTTACTTTTTTTGCTGGAACACCTGCGTAAATCGAACCTCCTTCAACACGAGTACCCTCTAGTAATACAGCTCCAGCTGCAATAATAGAACCTGATTCAATATAACAATCGTCCATAACTATGGCTCCCATTCCGATCAACACGTTATCCTCAACAGTGCATCCGTGAACAAGAGCGTTGTGTCCAATACTGACGTTGTTTCCCAATAGGGTTTTAGTTTTTTCGTAGGTACAGTGAATTACAGCACCGTCCTGGATGTTTACTTTGTTCCCCATTCGAATTGAGTTGACATCACCTCGGATTACTGTGTTAAACCAAACAGAGCACTGATCACCCATTTCAACATCTCCCACAATTGTAGCATTCTCTGCAAACCAACAGTCTGCGCCATGTTTGGGATTAAACCCTCTACATTCTTTAATTAAAGCCATATTACAGTATTAATTCGTATCCGATATACGGGAAATCATCTCGATAGGAAAGGTACACTACCCCTGTTCTTTGATAGCCTCGGTTATCGTAAAATTTTTGATTCCGTTTATTTTGGGTGAAAGTATCGAGTCGAATTGAGTCGTAGCCTTCCTGTTTTGCTTTTTCTTCCCCAAAATCCATCAACTGACGAGCAATTCCCTTTCCCTGGTGTTCGGGATGAACTGCTAGTCGGTGAACAACAAGATTCCTGCTGCTAGCTGGTGTAATCCAATTCAGTCCAACGTATTCAGGGTCTTGATTCTCGTTCAAAACTATAATACCGACAATAGTATTTTCTATAGTATACTTAAAAAGCTCACCTCGTTGAATGTCCATTTGAATGGTATTAAGATCAGGATAATTTTCATCCCATTGTGAGATTCCTTTTGAGATGAGGTCCGCGGCACAAAGCTTTGTCATGTTGATGATCTTCTCCTCATCACCAGAAACACCGGCTGCGATCATTTTATGAAATTACGTTCAGTTCTTTGCCTACTTTGATGAACGCACTTGCTGCTCGGTCAAGATCTTCTTTCGAATGAGCCGCTGAGATCTGTGTCCGAATTCTCGCTTGTCCTTTTCCTACAACAGGGTAGAAGAATCCTATCGCGTAGATTCCTTCTTCAAGTAATCGATCTGCGAATTTTTGAGAAAGTGCTGCATCATAAAGCATAATAGGAACGATAGGAGAATCTCCTGGTTTGATATCAAATCCTGCAGCGACGATCTTCTCTTTGAAGTAATTCGTATTGTCTTCCAGTTTATCACGTAGTTCGGTTGTGGAACTAAGTAGATCAAATACTTTAATAGATGCACCTACAATTGATGGGGCTAGTGAGTTCGAGAAAAGATACGGACGAGACTTTTGACGCAGCATGTCAATAATCTCTTTTGGCCCTGTTGTGTATCCACCCATAGCACCACCAAGTGCCTTACCTAGTGTTCCGGTAATGATATCCACTTTATCCATTACTCCAAAGTGCTCAGGAACGCCCCGACCTGTTTTACCAATGAATCCAGCAGAGTGACATTCATCAGTCATCACTAGTGCATCGTATTTGTCGGCGAGTGCACAGATTTCATCCATTTTCGCAAGATCTCCATCCATCGAGAATACACCATCTGTTACAATGATTCTGAACCGTTGTGCCTGAGCCGCTTTTAATTGCTCTTCAAGATCCGCCATGTCTGAGTGCTTGTAACGGTAGCGTTGCGCTTTACAGAGACGCACACCATCAATGATAGAGGCATGGTTCAACTCGTCTGAAATGATTGCATCTTCAGCTGTAAATAAAGGCTCAAAAACACCACCGTTCGCATCGAAAGCCGCTGCATACAAGATAGTATCCTCTGTTCCGTAGAATTCAGCAATTTTCTGTTCCAATTCTTTGTGAATGTTCTGAGTACCGCAGATAAAACGAACTGAAGACATGCCATACCCATGAGTATCCAAGGTGTCTTGAGCTGCCTGAATTACATCAGGGTGTGATGAAAGACCGAGGTAGTTATTTGCACACATGATAACAACATCTTCACCGGTTGAGACATGAACATTAGCCCCTTGAGGTGTTGTAATTACACGTTCTCTTTTATAGATTCCTGCTTCATCAATAGACTTCAACTCTGTCTCTAAATGGTCTTTCAGTTTTCCGTACATTATCTTGAATTTTGATTCCAACAAATATAACAAACGGATACTTTTATGGCTAGAAATTCCATTTTAGACTTCGATTGTTAAGAATGGAGAAGGATACTTTCCAGGTAGGGGTTGGGGAAATTTTATTTCCATATGACATTACACCATAAACACCAACTCTAAGTCTTCTTCGCGATAGTTTAAATACACGTTCGAGACCACCAACTAACTCATAATGCAACCACTCGTGTTCAGGTATGTATAAAATACCCGTTGCAAATACAAGTCCAATTCTTGTCTTTTTCATGAATGGAATCTTATTGATGATAGCACTGTTATCGTGGTGAACGAAGTGCGCTTCGTAATAGATCCTACGAGTCGGTAGGGTCGAATCGAGCCCTTGGAATGTATAAAGTGGATTCGAGAACCATATTGGCTCACTTCTGCGCTGGAACTTTTCGTCAGCATCGAAAAGTGCTTTTGTATTGAGGAATTTCCCTGATTTGATAAAATATTTGGATGTCCCTAAAGTGGCAAGCTTGAAAGTCTGACCTATCGCTCCTACAATATAATCGTGGTTTACATCTGAACCAAATATACCAGGTACTCCTTTTTCATAAATCAAATAGAATGTTGGCCAGCCCGAACCAAGCACCACTTTTCTCTTAGGCTCTCGCATGTAGCGCTGGAATGGTGTAAACCTCAATTCAATATCCGCAATCAAAGCCTGATAATTCTTGAAATCTGATGGTTCGTTGTTCTGCAGGAATTCATCTGTATCAACGAAAGTGTAACCTTTCAAACTTCTTCTTTCAGTAAAGGTGAAATTCGTCTCGAAATAAAGACCATTGGCGATTTCATAAAGATGTCCAAGCCCCATACTTGTAGTTTCAATAAAGTTGTCTCGTTTCCAAATTTGAGTTATTGCATCTGAACTTCTGATAGCATCAAAGTCATGGTTAAGATTAACTGAAATTGTGCCAAAATGGTAGGGGTCATAACGAAAATCACTATTGAAAGACCCTTTAATATCATTATTTAAGAACCCATAGGATACTTCTGTATAACTATCGAAAGTTCTCTCATCTTTCCATTTCTTAAAGTAGAAAAACCCAGGTGATACTCGTGGCCCTGCTATATAGACCGGACGGATAAGACCAGCAAGTGAGTTAATAGTCCATTGTATACCATTATCTCTGTTTCTATGATCTACTCCCCACCATAGGACCTTTAAAGCTGTAACTTTATTGAATATCTTATCTATTGAGTCGCGATATTCTTTTCTGTTCTGCCAATCGCGAATACTGTCTTTTACTTTTATATATACTTGCTCTTCAGGTGAAAGCTCTGTTTTGCGGCTGTTACTCCAGAAGGATGTGTCCTTTTCATATGCTTCCTCCCCCGTAACTGCTACTTCCATGCCGAAAAACTTACGGTCAAAGCTTGGATGAAAGTTATATTCATCAAAAGAAGAGATTGTTTTGCATGTTGAGTTTCCTTCTCCCCAGTTGATACCATAGTTCATGATCTGTTTCTTTAGTAAACATAGAGTGTCACCAGGATGATCGAATTCTTGCATAATGGAGAAGTAATCGTAAACCAGAAGGTTTCCTTTCTCCATTGTGAATTCCACTTTCTGTACTAACCAAATGGAATCAATTACATAGATAAATCCTTCAAGTGTTGTGGTCGCTGTATTTCGCGGAATAATTTTGATTTTGTTAATTTTCTGACCACTTTCTTCATACTTATCAACAAGTCTATATTTATATGATAGAATTCCTGGGCCACTAATGGGGGAGCTAATAGGAGTTTGGTGAAGGTCATCTAGGTGAAGGTAGTTCTCAAAAAAGTTGAAATTTGATTTTACTGTTGTAGTGTAGTAGAGGAAGTTGCGTTTAGAACCGCGTAACTCATAAGCATCTCTGATCTCCTTTACCTTTCCTTTTCCTCCGTAATGTCGCGTGAGCGAAACTTCAGCAAGATTCATGTTGTTTGCCAATTCCTCATCTTCTTTGCGCCGCTCTGTTAGAGGATCTTCCAATCCAGCAGGATCAAGGTTCTCTTCCTCCTCTTTTTTCTTTCTTTTCTTTTTCTCTTTACGAACGATCCTTTCTGTTGCCTTAATGTATCCGTGTGTCGTATGGGGATAGTTCCACATGTCTAAAGAATCACGTTTGGCAATTACTTTGAGCATTATTTCGCGACCTGGATTTGATTTTTTTGCCGAAACTTCGACTGACTCTAAATCCATCAAGCTCGTTGGGAATAGTTGAATATCTTTTTCAATATTTGCCTCATTGATCACCAGGTATGCCTCACGTGTATCATATCCTGTTGCTGCAAGAACAAGGAAATATTCGCCTGGCATTAAGCGCATTTCATAGTATCCATTTGCATCTGTTACTGTTCGCTGATCTGCATCGTTCTTAACAAAAATTTTTGCAAAGGGGATTGGTTGATAGGATTCATCCACTACTTTACCCGAAAGTAATTTCTGACCACTTGTGCTCAAAGGGATGAGAAACAATAAAATCAGAAAAACGCGTAGACTATCCATTTGCTTAAACTTTCAAAGTCAGTTCGTTGAAAGCTACTAAAGTAACGAAATGATGGAGCTAAGAAGATATTTAATGATAACTGATCGAATTAAACCACAATGAGCGTAAACTGATGATGATTGGTTTAGGGTTCACTTCTTTTGCCTTCTTTCTCTTTACTCTCGAGAAATTCTAGGTGCTTTTCCATTCGTCGGATCATAAGTTTTCTTAGGAAATACATCACAAAACAAAGTATGGCGAATAAGTAGTAAAAACGCCACTTCAACCAACCAGTAGGAAATCCTTCACTGAACATCTTTAATGTAACTCCAACAGTGATTAGCAATCCAGTAATCAACCAGAAGTAGAGCATTATTTTGTTGTACATCTTCATGGCGTCAAAGCTAGTTATTCTTTAGAAACATTTATCTCACCATAAGGCTCGAAGAATTGAAATTTGTCCTGACTCAGAGTATGCTTACTACGAATCCCACGACCATAAAGAATATCTTTCGGTGTTCTAACAACAACATTTTTGTAAGTGTATACCGTGCTATCTTTTTGATTCCAGAATAATTGTTCTGTCTCTAGAATTTGATCCTTCTCATGATTCTTCAATTGCACAGAGTCTTGGACGAACATCTTGCCTGTTTCAAAATTGACTTCTCCATAAAGAGCCGTTAGAGTTGATACTATTTTCCCGCTGGATGTAAAGAAATCAACTTTAATTCCATCTTTGAGTTTTGTGATACGCTGCGGATGTGTAAAGGTTTCTGCCAGTTTTGCCTGAATACGGATTTGTGCTGCACCACTGTCGTTATAAAAAACCTCCAAGTCCTTAGTTACTTCATCCGGTGCTGTCGGATCATAGGTAACTTTTTGAATTGTATCAATATCGTTGATGCATGAAAAAAGTATACCTGCCATGAAGATCACGACAGGTATTCTTATTAAACCTATTGATGAATGAGAGCTCATTTATTTCACCGATACCGTAACGCCATAACAGGAAATGGTTACAGTAGATGGAGATCCATTCTCGAATATTTCAGTTTCTGTTGGGAAATTTGACCTGTAGGTACCGATCATACTTCCAACTGACTCGCCTTCACCTCTGGCACGCTCCAGCAATTCTACTGCATAGTAGAAGTTGCATTTACGTTCAAATGTACTTACTCCGCAGTTGTCTTTGTTTTTAGCTACTGCTTGCGCAGCGAGAATGAGCGCTTTCCCTTTGAAACTTCCTCCAACTGACATTGCGGTTGAGTAAGAAGATTTGTAGGATCCAGATTTAAATTGACAATAAGCGATACTATACTGAGACTCATCTTTCAACTCAGCATCATCGGTAATACCTTGAACTTCTCTGAATGCATTTATCGCCTCAGAATATTTCCCTTTGGTCATGAGTAATTTACCAACTGCCAATTTAGATGCAAGGCTTGGATCAATCTCATCCCACTTCTTAACCAATGCCTCGTATTGAGAAACGTCTGTACATTGCTTTTGCTCTAATAACAACATGAAGTTCTTAATGGTAGTCACCGCATTATTTTTCTCTGTAGGCACGTTGGCGAGAAAGTTATCCAATTCAGGAACTATATCTTCGCATGACTGAATTATAGCGTTTAAATAATTGTTCAGGTTTTCTTGAGCTTTTACGGACATGCCGGCATCAGTGACCAACTTTGATAGAGAAAAATATTCT
>JALRKF010000091.1 GCA_023254905.1 Crocinitomicaceae bacterium
CGTGTCCGGATACAAACTTGATTTTTTTTATCTCCATGTTACCCGTGATAATCGTCCAAAGATTAAATCCCGCGTAAACATCATGTATATTGAGCAGAGGTTTCCCTGTTTTATCTTTGGTCTCGTAAACCTTGAATTCCTCAAGATCTATAGATATATATGGAAAGTTGGAAAAAAATGAAATGTGTGAATCCTTAATCTCTGCACTACCTGAAAAATCCTTATTAAGTGCAGTAATAATCTCTGAAACAATTTCATCTTGTTTATGATGAATGATAAATAAAGTAACGGCCAATACCAACCCTGGTATCCCAACCAAAGCGATTATGGCTCTTTTCCAAAATTTCTTTGATCTAAGCCACCTATTCCTTTTCTGATTGAGCTTCATATTAATTATCTATCCTTTTGGATGTCCAAGTTACAAATTCAGCGACTTTGTCTGAACGGAATTATTCGCCAATTTGTTAAAAATTTCTTAATGATAATCTCTCGGCAAGGTTCTTGCTAAAGGAGAGGTGAAGAAAGTCAATTAGAATTGATAGATTTAAAAACAGAATTAAATAATTATGAAAAAATCACTATTCATTTTAGGAATACTAATGTTCGTTTCCGGAGTTGCATTCGCTCAAAATATTGGAGACAACAAAGTAAACTTCCAATATATTCAACTCCCAAAGATTAAAATCGATGATAGGTTTAGTATGTATGAAATTCGCGTAGAACACGCATACAAAGATGCCAATCAAGACAGTCTTGCCGTGCATGACATTAGAAAGAAGGCAGCTTTGAATCGCTACGAGCAAGATCTTAACATCTATCGTAGAATGAAAGATTCGATCGACCGAAATTACTTTAGGTCTATGGCTGATTGGGAGATAAAGACAAATGCGGGAACACTTGGGACGGATGGACAACCTTTGCCCCAACCAAGCCAACCATTCTACCCAACAGCGCCCATTATGGAGAGGGTTGAAGGCCCGCATTTACATACTGAGATAGCCGACAATGAAGTAGCTGATAATATATCAATTGAGGGGTTTAACAAGGGGCTCGGAGGTGCTATTGTAACATTAAAATTGCTTCCAATTCGCAATATTCGAATTATTTCAACGAAAAAAGGGTCGGGAGCGTCTACAAAATATGATTACAAGTGTTTATATACACTTCCTATTGAACTCACCCTTGCAACGCCTACTCAGGGTACCTTAACGCAGCTTTTAATCAATGAAGGTCAGCAGTCATATAGCTTTAAGAGCTTCAAGAGTTCTTACGAATATCAATTGTACATGATGGACAACAAAGATCGACTCTATATGGATCTCGAAAGAGCTGCTCGAAATAACGCGATCTCAAGCACAAAAAATTATCTAAACAACAGCTTTGGGTATGTCTTAAAAAACCGTGTAGCTGAGCTTTATACTGTTAAGCGTCACAAAAAGTATGAATATTCAGATGTAACAAATGCGTACACTAAAACTGTTCAAGCCCTAAGCCAGGTGAAAAATGATAGAGATCGATCCGGAGCTGCCAATTTGATAGAGGATGCTTTAGAGATGTGGAAGGCAATCATGGAGGAGAGCAATACTTTCGATAATGCTGCACGCATAAATGATAAGATTAGCGCAATGATACAATGTAACATGGCAGAGCTCTATTTGTGGCTTGGTGAATTCAATGAATCAGAAATGCAAGCCAACTTAGCTTTGAACAGCGGTGAAGGTAAGGCTAAGCGCCATTTAAACGGCGAACTCGGATTTTATGCTGATCAACGAAAACGTTGGGAGGCTAATTATTAATAGTAATCCGTAAAAACAATAGCCCTCAAGTTGAGGGCTATTTTGTAATAATTCAGATCTTCCATAGTGCGAATTGATCACTTGGCGCATTTCTTCTGGAGCAGTAGTTCCTATCCCCCAGCGTTCTGCGTGTCGTAGCTGTAACCATAAACCGCAGGGTTTTTCCCCCCCATTGGTCTTATGTATGTAGTAAGCTGCCCTCTGTGGTGAATGATGTCGTTATGGAAAAACCACATCATGTGCATTCTAGGGAGCGTGATGAATGATTGTCCTTCGATTAAAAGCTCAACCATTTCGCTTTCCCATTTCTCGTCTGTCATTGTTTCCAGAGATTGCGTTGCTTTCTCATGAAGCGCTTTCAGTTCCTCTGCCAGTTGCTGTGGGTTTTCAAAGTTGTATGTCAGCTTTTCATCGCATTGTCCATTATTTAAAATAACATCTAAGTCATAAATGTGCGCAACGATATGCTCAGCGATTTCGTAAGCAGTACGGCTATTTTCTTCTGGTTTATAGCTCATTTTATCAGCAGGTAACGCTGCTATTACATCATGAGTAGCTTGTAGTTCATTACTCATGCAAGCTTTGAAAAATTCTAGATTTGTCATGTGATTGTGTTAGATTTAGTGCTAAATTTAAACAAAGATTATTTCACTGTCAAAATTTTTTTTCGCGAATCGTTCTAATTGAGGCTAGAAAAATGTTACCTCCAAAAATTCCTTATAATGAAACTAATAGGCAAAACGCCTTGGAAAGTTATAATATTCTGGACTCATTAGAAGAGGGAGAATATGATGAAATTGTTAATCTTGCAGCCCAAATAAGTGGTAAAAAAATTGCACTGATTTCATTCGTAGACAATGATCGACAGTGGTTTAAGGCTAAGGTAGGACTTGAAGCTGATCAGACGAATCGATCTATTTCTTTTTGTGGACACGCGATAAACACACCCGATGTTCCTTTCATAATTAATGATACGCAAAACGATGAACGCTTCATAGACAATCCGCTAGTAACTGGTGATCCTAACATCCGGTTCTATGCTGGTTTTCCCTTGAAAGATGAACAAGGGTTTGGGCTTGGAACCTTATGCGTCATTGACGATAATGAAGGAAGTCTCTCAGAAGAACAGATCTCCGGTCTCAATACCTTGTCAAAAAACGTTGTTCACTTGCTCACTCTTCGGAGAAATACGCATCTACTTGAGAGAAAAATGCATGAGGACAGTGAGTATTTCGCTGAGCTAAAAGTTGAGGCGAATTTTGCCAAAGGAAATCCGAATCCAGTTCTTAGACTTAATGCTGATCTTTCTATTGATAAACACAACGATGCGACCAGAGAATTTTTTCTGGATGATTTTCGTTGTAAAAACAGTGCCTTCACTGATGAAGAATTTATAAATTCCTTAAAGAAATTCTTAGAAAGTGAGGAGCAACATTGTTTTTTAGAGTTCTTGAGAAATGGACGAAACTACGAAATGTCTGCTGTTAAGATTGAAAACGGACGGTTTGTCAATATTTATGCTAACGATGCTTCAAGGTGGGTGCGAGCATCTCAAATCGAAGCCAATTTTGCAAAAGCAAACCCAAATCCAGTCTTAAGGCTTAATGCTGATCTTTCTATTGATAAGCATAACGATGCTACTAGAGAATTTTTTCTGAATGATTTTGGTTGTAAAAATAGTGCCTTCACTGATGAAGAGTTTCTTTATTCTTTGCATCAATTCGCACAAGGTGATGAGCAACGTTGTTTTTTAGAATTCTCCAGAAACGGAAGAGACTACGAAATGTCTGCTGTCAAAATTGACGGTGGCCAGTATATAAATATCTATGCAAATGATGCCTCAAGGTGGGTGCGTAAATCTCAAGATGTACAAAATTTCTTTGAAAATGTTTTCAGTCACTTTCCTATAGACATCGCAATAATGAATGAGAAACACGAGTACGTGTTTATCAACAACTCAGCTGTTAGGGATGAAAAATTGAGATCTTTTCTAATAGGGAAAACAGATTTTGACTACTTCAAGCTAAAAAACAAACCGGATGATGTCGCAAAAATGCGACATAAACATTTCCTAAAAACCAAGGAGGGTCAGAAAACTGTTTATTGGGAAGAAAAGCTGCCTCAAAATAATGGTACGGATAAAATTATCCGGAGGCAATTCTCGCCTATCCAAGTTGGCTCTGAGGCGGTTACCTACTATGCGGGATATGGTATAGACATTACCGAACTCAAGTTAATTCAATCAGAACTCACAGAGCAGTTAGAATCTATGCATATATTATCAGAGATGGGAGCTTCGTTTGTTGGGGTTGATAAACAGAATTTTGGTAAAATTGTTCGTGACAACCTCAAGGCTATTAGCTCTTATTTTAAAGCTTCCAGGGCCTACTTTTTTAAATATGATTTTACCCAGGGTAAAATGATTTTACAAGAAGAATTCTCGCGTTCAAAGGAAGCTATGTTAAATGAAATTTCATTGGATACATTACCAAGTTGGAGACTTGATCCCCACCTTAATGGAGAGCCGGTATTTGTTGAAGATATCTCCAAAATTAAAGAAACTGTCTATCGAAAACATTTGGAGTCATTCGGCATAAAGAGCTCTTATACCTTCCCCTGTATGAGCAACAATAATTGTGTTGGATTTGTTGGTATTCACTTTACACAAAGCAGACAGATCCCAACAGATAAAGAATTATTATTGTTAAATCTATTTACTCAAATTTTGAGTACTGCAAATATGAGTGTAGAAACGATGAATAGGCTCGAAATTAAAAATGAGGAAATTACTGGATTGAATAAAGACCTAGAGCTCAGAATTGCTGAAAAAGAGATCATGTTACGAGAGATACACCATAGAGTTAAAAACAATCTTCAGGTGATTACTAGTATCTTGGCTATTCAGTCCAGTGGGCTTCAAGAAATTGAGAAGGGACCATTTAATGAAGCGATAAATCGTGTACGCTCCATGGCTCTTATCCATAAGAAAATGTATCAAAATGATACCTTTAACTTCGATCTAAACGATTACCTAAGAAGCCTTCTGAACGATATCGTTGGCGCTTATAATTATTCCTGGAATATTGAATTAGACCTCAACATTCAAGTTGATAAAATTGGAGAAAACGAAATTGTTCCTATTTCATTGATATTTAATGAGTTGATATCAAATAGTTTAAAGCACGCCTTCAAAAATCAAGACAGTGGTAAAATTGAGATTTCCGCGTTACAAGATGAGACTTCAAGAGATGTTACAATTATTTACTCTGATAGCGGAGAATGGGTAGACAGCGCTAAGCCATCATTCGGGTTAAAATTAATTCAAATTATGACCGGACAGTTGAAAGGTACTTTTGAGCGAAAAAACACTGATGGTAAAACCATTTTTGAGTTCGTCCTGAAAGATCTATCGGGCCAATAAAAGAGTTCATTTAAAAACAAAATAAAATATTCAAGCATCAGCTGATTTCAGAACATGGGTGAAAAAAAGGACTTGGAAAAAATAGTGAAGCGCGAAAAGGCTGCCCGCAGATTGGCAGAAAGAATTCTGGAAGAAAGAAGTCAAGAGCTCCATGACCGTAATGCGGAATTAGAGAAGTTAAATAAATCTCTCGAAAAAGAGATTGAAAGGAGAACTTTAAAATTAAAGCAAAATGAAAAGAAATTAGAGGTTGCACTTGAAGAACTGGAAAAGCGCAATCAAGTCATCTCAAAATTGAACGTCGATTTAAAGGACCGAATTGCAGATCGGGAGATTATGCTCAGAGAGATACATCACCGAATAAAAAATAACTTGCAGGTTGTCATGAGTATACTCTCTTTGCAGTCCCAAGAAATAAATGAGGAGGGGAAAGCACATTTTAAGGGAGCTATAAACCGAATAAACTCCATGGCCTCCATTCATAAGAGAATTTACCAAGACAATAATCTCCAATTTGAATTAGAGGTATATTTAAATAATCTTATCAAGGATATAACAATTGCCTTTAACTATGAATTAAAAATTGATGTTCGGGTTGATGTACAAATTGATAAGATAATCGAAGACAAAATTGTTCCAATATCTCTTATTCTGAATGAGTTAATCAACAACAGCTTCAAACATGGCTTTTCAAATAAAGATCATGGCGAAATTAATATCTCCTTTCATAAGGACATGGGTTTAAATAAAACAATCATTCTTTATTCGGATAATGGTATTTGGGTCGCGCCAACCGAAAATTCATTTGGTTTAAATTTAATTAACGTTTTGACCAAGCAACTCGATGGAGATTTAGCAATTGAAAATCTTGAATCAGGTACCGCCTTCAAATTTACAGTTGCAGATTTGACAGTATAGTTTAGCTTCTTTAGTTTAAAACTGTAATGCTATCCTCGCCAAAAAGTTTCTTCCCGCTTGAGGGTAATAAAAATTCTCAGATACTCGATCGTTATCATAGATATAGCCCCATGTGTAACCATTGTTTTCGTACATGTGGTTAAACACGTTATTCAACAATAGGCCGAACGTAATCTTATTAAAGATCACATTGTTGATCTCATATTGAACTCGAAAGTTCGAAATAAAATAAGCATCCATCTTTCGTGTTTCGTTCATCGTATTGTCTAGGTACTGATCCCCAACATACTTGGACATCCATTGGAGCATCAATCCATTGATAGGCTCATAGTTGATAACACCTGAAGCAATAATGTTTGGCGTAAATGCAAGGTCAGTGTTCTCATGAACAATTTCTCTTTGACCCAGATAATTAAAAGCCGCATCGAATTCGTCTACATATTCTGTGAACTCCTGGATCTTATTCTGACTCAATGTTAAATTCGCAGCAAGTCCTATTTGCTCAGTCAGCATATACCCACCGTCTAACTCTATCCCGGACCTATAACTGTTCGGAACATTCACACGGGCATATGCCCCAACGTCATTAATCTGACCTGTCAGAATCAGCTGGTCCTTGTAATCCATGAAGTATGCATTCACATTTAGGAAAGCATTACGTGTACTCAACTTGTATCCTACCTCGTAATCAATAAGCGTTTCATGTCTAGGGCGGCTAAATGATGTGCTTTCCGTAAAGTCATTTCTAACCGGCTCTCTGTTCGCAACAGCAACTGAACCATATACTTCACTGACTTCATTCAGACGGTAAGATAGACCTCCTTTAGGGTTTAAGAAGCTAAAGTCAACATCCTGTGTCAATGGAACGATAGCTCCTGAATTATCATAATCCAATCCAAGGAACGAGTAATCAACTCTTCTGAACTGAAGATCCTGGAACAGTGTTAATCGCTTGTATTGGTATGAGATCTTTAGATAGTTATGGAGCTCTGACTTCACCGCATCATTGTCATAAAAACGGTCTTCATATTCACTTTCAGAAGCAAAACGTGCCCAGATCACTTCTCCAAAGTGTCCTCCTTCATATCGGTTAAGACCTCCACCAAATGTGATGTTAAGTCCTTCCTTTTGATATGTCAATGAGTACACCCCTCCATAGAAATGATTGTCCAGCCATCTTCTTCTAATAAGGTCAGTTGTGGTAACCATATTGCTGTCTATCAACAAGGGTGAAAAACCATAAGTGTCAAAATCGTCCTCGATTCTAAATTGCTCATAGTAACCGAACCCTCTTGTGTAATGAAAGGCTGCATTCACTTTCAATCGTGGGTTGAACACATGGTTAAAGTGCAATTGGTAATAGTCTTGGCGGTAATTATCAACTTCGTTGTCATAAGTGTAGAAGTTGTAGGTACTTGCGTCAGAACCAAAAAGGTTCGCTGAATCCTGTGCCGTTTGGTACATTCCTCCCGGATAGTAATTGTTATAGAAGTGAGCAGTTAGAGAGTCCTGATCTCCGGACAATTTAGCCCCTGGAACACCCCACCATGCCTGGTAGGTTCTTTCTCTTCCCGAAAAATATGTAGCTCTCAAGTTTGATTTCTTCCCAATCCATGCTCCTGATAAATAGACTGAGTTTAGATTTGAAGAAGCGCGATCAATATACCCTGCAGAACGAATATGCGAAACACGTGCGTCCATTGTGAATTTGTCATTGATCAATCCTGTTCCTGCTTTGATCGTATGCTTGAACGTTTGGAATGACCCAAAAGAATTGTCTAGTGCTGCATATGCTTCTTTATTGAACTTATCCAACTGAATGTTGATGCTCGATCCAAATGCTGCGGATCCGTTAGAAGATGTTCCTACTCCTCGTTGAACCTGAATGTTGTCAGCTGATGAAGCAAGATCAGGCATGTTTACCCAATACGTCCCGTGTGACTCAGCATCATTTACTGGAATACCATTGATGGTAACATTCGTGCGGGTTGGATCTACACCTCTGATCCTAACACCTGTATAACCAACTCCAGCTCCAGCGTCAGATGTAACTACCGTTGAAGGTGTTGATTGCAATAAGTATGGGAGGTCTTGCCCGTAATTTTTCGCTTCGATCTCTTCTTTCGTAATCTCGCGATACGTAGTTGGTGTGCTCTCCTTTGCTTTCACCACCAGCGCCGTTGCTTCTTCAAGCATAAGGCTTGAACGGTACAATGCAATGTCCTTCATTATATCGCCTCCTTTAACGGCGATTACTTCTTCCCAAGCGTTGAATCCTGAAGCCGAAACCAGCAACACATATTCACCGTCAGAAAGGTTTTTGATCGTATACTGCCCGCCAACATTTGTTCGGGAACCCGCATATGTGTCCTTGATCTTAACTTTTGCAACAAAGACTGCTTCGCCATTTTCATCGGTCACCTTTCCACTGATCGTATGTTGTGAAAAGACCGAAAATGAAGTACACAGAAATACTCCGATTAACATTGAAATGATTCTTGTTTTCATTTACTTAAAAATTGAACAAGAACAAGGGGCTAATTCTTTGTGATTATTAATTAGCTTCCGTCACTTCCCTTCGCAGGCATTATCCTGATCAGGTACAATGGGTATGATCTCAGCCTAAAGGCACCCCTTAGAGACTCTGCGAAGTTAGTGTAAACTTATTTTGTGTGCAATAGGTTTTGAATTTCCCGTAATGCTTTTGTCAACCTTTCTTCAAGACTGCCTGAGACACAGATCCAATTTTTGTTGAATGCTTCTAATTCCTCAAGATATTTTTTAAGTAGGACATCTCGGTCCGTTGGGTTTTCTCTTAGTGGGTCTTTTTCCCAAGGAATATCGGCCATACAGACAATGTGTAGGCCGAAAAAGTTGTGATTGATCAACTCAAGAATCCTCTCTGCCGTTTTCCCATAACGAACATCCGACCACACCTTCATTACAATGAAGTCTGTATCAACAACAAGATTAAGATCATTTCCTTTTATTCTATCACAATGGCCTTCTGCTATTTTTTCCAGGTCATCAAATCCGTAAGTTCCATTTGTTATTGCAAGATATTCACGCGCATATTCAGGAGACGATCTCCAACCAAGAGTT
>JALRKF010000151.1 GCA_023254905.1 Crocinitomicaceae bacterium
AAATTCCGCGCGAATAGATCAAGGAATCTCCGTATTTGTAAGACTCAACTTTGTTGTTTCGACGAAGATATTTCTTTTTACTAATCTGTGAATAGGAGGTTGAAGTAGTTAGCGCTATTATGCTAATAACCAAAGCGTTTGTTAAAATTTTCATTCTGCTCCACTTTGAGGCTTTCTAGGTCCTTTGGTACCTCTCGTTTCCATCTTTTGTGAGACCAAAGCCATAGTTCGGGTTGTAAGATAATTTGTTCCTCAAGTCTTTCAACATGAGCTTTTGTTATTTTTCCCCATTGCATTGTTCGTGGGGATTCTGCTATTAGTTCTAAAGAAAGTTCGTAATAACCTCTCTTCAACTTTTTCATCCTAAAATATACCACTGAATAATTTAACTCGTGTGCTAACATTTCAGCTCCGAATAAGACAGCTGTATTTTGGTGTAAAAATTTCGTCCAATAACTTCTGATTGAGCTACCAGGAGATTGATCCGTTAGAACCAGAATTGCTTTGCACTCATGCTCATTATTTTCTAATACCTCTTTGTAATTCTTATTATTGATAACGTGCATTCCGAATCTTTCGCGTCGTTCATTCAACTTTTTGTCCCAATATTTACTCGTTAATTTTTTACCAATACCATATGCCTCATGTTGGAAAAGAGTATTTTGAGAGGTAATGAGCCATTCCCAATTACAGTAGTGACCACCAAGAAGTAGAACACTCTTATTTTTGTCAAAAAGCTCATTCATTAACTGAGGGTTTGTTACGACTAGTCTTTTTTTTAGCTCATTTTTGGAGATAGATAGGTTTTTAACTCCTTCCATCAACAGGTCACAAAAATGACGATAGAATTTAAATCTAATTTGCCTAATCTCAGATTTCGACATTTGTGGAAATGATCGTTCCAAGTTATTGGTTATTACCGCTTTTCGATATGGTACAATTGTCCTAAAGGTCAAGTATAATATATCCGAAATACGGTAGAGCAGAGTCATCGGTAATAAACTCAGCGGATAAACAACGATGTAATATGCAAGTTTGCTCATTATTGATCGTATTTATCTCCCCAACGTTCTTTCGTCTTGCTTTTAATCTCTTGTTCTTTAATACTTCTACCTGCCTGAAAGAAAGCAGTACCACTTATTTCTTCGGGAAGAAATTCTTGTTGTACAAAGTTTTGAGGAAAGTCATGAGAGTATTTGTATCCAACTCCATATCCAAGCTCCTTCATTAACTTGGTAGGTGCATTTCTTAAAGCCAATGGAACCCCAAGATCGCCAGTTTTCCTGACTAACTCTTGCGCTTTGTTTATTGCTATATAGGCTCCATTGCCTTTTGGGGAATTAGCGAGATAAATTGCACATTGTGACAAAATAATTCTAGATTCTGGCCACCCAACATTTTCCACTGCTTGAAAACAATTGTTTGCCAATAAAATTGCATTTGGGTTTGCTAATCCAATATCTTCTGATGCAGAAATAATCAGCCTTCGTGCTATAAATTTAGGATCTTCACCACCTTCTACCATTCTTGCTAACCAATATACTGCTGCATTTGGATCGCTACCCCGGATAGACTTAATAAATGCTGAAATAATATCATAATGTTGTTCTCCGGTTTTGTCATATTTTGCAACGCTTTGTTGAGCGTTTTTACGCACAACCTCATTATCTATAGATATTTCTCGCTGATCTCCAAATGTGCCTATTACGATTTCGAAGACATTCAATAATTTTCTCGCATCTCCTCCAGAAAGGGCTAGTAATAAATCTTTCTCCTGAAGATTTATACGCTTCTTTTTAAGAACATCGTCCTTTTCAATTGCATTTACAAGAATCTCAGTAAGACTACTTTTAGTATGATCATTTAAAGTGTATACCTGACAACGTGACAGCAGGGCAGATATAACTTCGAATGAGGGGTTTTCTGTTGTTGCACCAATAAGTGTTACAGTCCCTTTCTCGACAGCTCCCAATAAAGAATCTTGTTGAGCCTTTGAAAAACGATGAATCTCATCAATAAAGAGAATCGCTCCACTTTGCTGGAACATCCCACTGTTTTCAACCTTTTGTATCACTTCTCTAACATCTTTAACCCCTGAACTAATAGCAGAAAGAGTATAGAATGGTCTTTTCAAATGGTTTGCGATTAGGTGAGCCAATGTTGTTTTACCAACACCTGGTGGACCCCAAAATATCATCGAGGGAATAAGCCCTGAGTCCAAAGCGCGTCTCAACGAAGCTCCTTTACTGAGTAAATGCCCTTGCCCTCTGTACTCATCAAGTGTAGCAGGTCTCATTCTTTCGGCTAGTGGTCTAACTTGCATCCTAATTATCTGAAGGGTTCTGAGGGAAATATGTCATTATTCGAAACTTAGCCCCTTGTTTTTCCAATATTCGTTTCCATATGGATGTGTTATCCGTATTAAATATTAGTGATGGTATGTAGTCGTCCACAACAATCCATGATTTTTCATCGATTTCTTCCTTTAATTGACCCTCAGACCAACCACTGTAACCGATAAAAAATCTAATATTCTCAGCATTTTCGGGAGTTGTGTTTAGAATATCTTTAATCATCTCAAAATCTCCACCGAAATAGATTCCTGGAGCTACACAAAGACTTTCAGCAATATCTTCAAAACCATGGATAAAAAATAAGTTGGACGTGTCTACCGGCCCTCCAAGACTTACCTTTGTTTTTACTACGGGAAAATCATCAACTAGCTCATTGAGATTGAGATCAACAAAATTATTCAACACGAAACCAAAACTACCTTCCTTTGGTGCATGATCACAAAGTAAAACAACAGCGCGAGCAAAATATGAATCATTTAAAAATGGTTCTGCAATAAGAAGACTTCCTCTATGAGGTTTTAATGAATTTTCAAAACTAAAATCGATCACGATACAAAACTAATAATTAAAGAAAGGATGGTGGTTTTCTGAGGTCTAATTTCGCATCTCTGAATAATTGAGAGTTTGAACGAATGCTGAATAAGAAACTTTTATTTGTCCCAATAGGTGTCCAATTAAAGGACATCGCCCAACAATGTAAATTGCGCGATAGAGTTAATCGTGTATTTGTTATGGCAAAGTCTTCAAGGTCAATATTTGTTCTAGCAGCTAATTTCCATCTTTTAGTAAAGCTAACATCTCCCGATACCATTATTGTCTGCAATAATAGATAGTTATCTGGATTAAATACAGACTTCGACTGATTAACAGTTACTCTGTAATTGTGACTCAAGGAAAGTTTCCACGGAATTTTGAAATTGATTGCTTGCTCTGGATGCAAAAGGAAATACTCGTAATCGGCATTCCAATTATTGCCGATTTGATCAACGGCACGATTGAGTTCTTCTCTACTTTCTTTTGATGTCAGGGTAATTGTTGTTGCAAAATTTAAAGATGTGAATCGACCTAGGATCCCTCTCTCAATAATAGCATATTCATTAAGAGTGGTTCCAGTTGTATCGTTCCAATTGTAGGGACTAAAACTACCCGAAGTTACAATATTCAACCAATCTATTGGACTAACTCTTAAATTTGCACGTATGTCAGAAAGATTTCGATCCTCAGCCAATAAGTCATAATTTCCACTGATAGAGAAGGCATCTATTATTCTTGTTTTTTTATAACCTGTAACGGTATCCTTGTCGCTCTTTCTCTTTAATTCCAGAGTATTATTGAAGGTAAATCCCAGAAGAGCTTGATCATTACCACCTGGGGCTGCATAGACACTTCTTTCAAACGGACTGTAGGTTATAGGAATCATATTTATACCTACTGAATCGGTTATAAGGTTATTTAGGTTTGGTTTGTACTGAAAATTAAAAGAGGGTGTAAGCACGTGCCTTAACAAGGGCTTGGTTTTACCAATAAAGCGGTAGTAGCTGTAAAGAGCTGTTGTTAGTTGAGCATTCATAGATAATCCATGGGCTGTACCAAATCTTTGAATAGTATCGGTTATTGTAGCGTTATTTGAAGCGTCGTAGCTTTTTTCTGTTTGTTGCCAGTTTAAGACATTGCTGTAATTCAATGATGGGGTAAACTTCCATGTGTTTTTAAAGAATCCTCCGGTAGTTTGTATAATAAGGTTTTGTCTTATTCCATTGAGAAAATTATCCCCAATTCCTTCAAAATTTCCATCTCTCAAGAGTGTATCCACAAATAGTGCTCTATTCTGACCTTCAAAATTGTAGGCTACACCGAACCTACTGATTAAATCAGCAATGGCTCCCGTTTTACCTTGAACAAACTTTTTAAATGGGAAGAATCGAGTAACATTTATATTCAATATAGGGCTTGTAAGACTAATGTTTTGCGTTTGTGAATTTTGCCGCATGGAAAGCTTCAACCCTGCCGTTATTGGTCTACCAGGAAAAGCACGAGTTAGGTTGATGTCTGAGTTAAATTGATTGTTGAACAATTGATCATTTAATGGATCAAGATTGTTTTGAGCATTATTGTCAGAAAGGAAATTAACATTACTCGAAAATTTCCAGAGGGGATTGGATTTTGGATCCATTTGATGGCGCCATTGTAAAGTAATCTTGTTTTGATTTAAATTGTTCGGAAATCCGCTTTTGAATTGTTGAAATCCAAAATTAAATGAACCCGCATAGCCATACCGTTTAGCATAATCAGAAACATTTCTCAGCCCCCAACTTCCGCGACTGTAAATAGAACCATAAAAAGTTGTCTGAAAGCGATCGTTTAAAGGCACATAGAAGCCTATATCCTGGAGACCAAATCCGTAAGATGATATTGGTACAAAATTTGGAAATATGAGCCCCTCGTTGTTCTCCTCCATTTGCGGTATTACAGAGAAGGGCAGTCCTATAAATGTTGGCACACCGTTTATCCACAAATTCATTGGTCCAGAGACTATTCTTTTATTAGGAATAAGTATGGCTTTGGAAAGTTGAAAGTGATAATGTGGTTCTTCCAGATCACAAGTTGAAAATCTACCTTTCAAAAAATGAATTTCTTCATTCTTTTGTCTCTTTGCAAGTCCCATGTATAAGCTTGTTTCATCTTGTTTTACTCGAACTCCTTCGATGAATCCTTTTTCGGTATTGAAATTATAGCGTATAGTTTGGGCGTCAATTTTTTCAGCGCCATCTGTGAAAACGGGAGAATTCACTTTATTCGAATCTTGATCAAAGGAAAAAGTAGCTAGTACTTCTTTCTTGTCTAAGTCAATCAGAATATAGCCTGCTTCAATTTTTATACCTTGTGCCTCCACAAATGCTTCCCCGTACAAGTGGATTTCCTTCTTCTTAAGATTGGAATAAATTGAATCTTTAGCCTGATATAAAACCGGCGAATCCATACTTGAATCATCGATCCGAAGGGTGTCTTTCAATTCTTGCGTGTAACAAATAAATGGAAGACACATTATCAACAATGAAACGGTTATAAATCTGGGTATGGAATGGTTTTTGACCAATCGAACTAAGTTAAATTTGTAGTTGTGCCAAGAATAACGGAGCAAAGCTATTAAAATTACATGGCATATGATTAGAAAACTTTATCATCTAAATTTAAGGTTCTTTACAATTATAGTGTTGACTGCCTTACCTTTCGTGGCTTTAAATCAATCGGATGATTTATCCTTGTCTACCATTAATAAGGTTGTTATTGATGCGGGTCATGGAGGGAAAGATCCTGGCTGCCATGGTGAAAGTGCATATGAAAAGCATGTATGTTTGTCAATGGCCCTGATGCTAGGAAGTATGATAGAGGACAGGTATCCTGAGATTGAAGTTCTTTATACAAGGAAAACAGATGTATTCGTTGAGCTCGCAGAAAGAGCAAAGATCGCGAACAGGAATGATGCAGATTTATTCATTTGTATTCATGCGAATGCAGCAAGTCCTCAAGCTTATGGTACGGAAACATATGTCTTGGGACTTCACAGAACAGATGCTCAGCAACGAGTGGCAGAAAGAGAGAATTCGACAATTCATCTTGAGGATGACAAGGGGGAGAAGTATAAAGATTTTGATTTAAGTCCGGATGCTATCATCGCAAGACAATTACAGCTTAGTGTTTTTCTCGATCAATCTATAAATTTTGCTTCGAAATTGCAGAAGGAATTTAAAGCTATTGGTCGCTACAATAGAGGAGTCAAACAAGCTGGTTTCCTTGTTCTTTATAAAACAACTATGCCGAGCGTACTGATTGAAACGGGTTTCTTAACAAATCCTACAGAGGAAAAGTTCTTGAGTGATTCAACCACACAACGAAAAATGGCTCGTTCCATGTTTACCGCTTTCCAAAAATATAAAAGTGAATTAGAGGGTGTAGATCTTGAGGTTGTAGAAAATTCAGAAAACTTATCAACAGATAAAAATAAGTCAAGTGAATCGCAAGTTGATTTGCCAAGCGACAAAGTAGTTTTTCGGATTCAAGTAGAAACCTCTAGAGAAAAATTAGCGCTTACTAATCCTAAATTCAAAGGATATACAGTTTATGAGTACGAGCAGGATGGATTGTACAAATACACTATAGGTATTCATATTCAGGACTTCGAAGGTGCCAATGATAGAAAAAAGCAATTGCGAGAGGAAGGATTTCAACATGCTTTTGTTGTTGGCTTCTTGAATGGTGAACGAATTAATTTGCAAAAAGCTATTAATTTAGCAGAAAATTGATGTTTTGGAGTTTAAATTTAGTAAAGAAGTAGCCACCGGATTCTTCGTTATTCTTGCAATTGGTTTGTTGGTTGCTGGAATCAATTTTCTTAAAGGAAACAGTTTTTTTGGGGGAGATGATTACTATTATGCATACTTTCCAAACTCAGGTCAGGTCACACCTGCTACTGATGTTGTTGTAAATGGTGTAATTGTAGGAAAAGTACTCGATGTTCAATTAACCGATGAGAAAGATTCTCTAAAACGTGTTATCATTCGATTTAATATTCAAGATAAAAATTTCAAAATACCTGTAGGATCGACAGTTGAGGCGGGGGCTATTGATCTTTTTTCTAAGGGTCTAATTGTTAGAGCAAATCCAGATATTTCCAAAGGTTTTTATGAACCTGGCAATGAAGTTCCGGGTATTGTTTTGACAGACATCACTACACAAGTTAAGTCATATGTAGATCCCATTACTCAAAAGCTACAATTGATTATGACATCTGTTGATAAGACTGTAACAGATCTAAGTGCATTTTGGGATACAACGGCCTCCTCAGAAATGGAGTCTAGCTTGAGAGAAGTAAAATTAGCCATTAAAAAATTTGGGAATGCTGCGAGCGAGATTGAAGCTTTAGTTGTTGAGGAGAAAGTGAAACTTTCAAGAATCATGTCAAATGTTCAAGATATTACTTACAATTTGAAGAAAAGTAATGATACAGTTAAGGCAATCGTGGGTAACGTTAAAAGAATAACCGATGATCTCGTGACAGCTGATTTTAAAGGGGTAATTGAAAACGCAAAAAATACACTAGCCAAAGTCAATACTTCTCTCGAAGCTGCAAACAATGGAGAAGGAACACTAGGCAAGCTACTTGGG
>JALRKF010000004.1 GCA_023254905.1 Crocinitomicaceae bacterium
GAATTCCGATTAATTCAAACACTGGTTTTTTTAAATTCGTTCTTAAATTTTTTACTATTTATGAAGATATTAAATATAAAAATGATTTATTCCTGCAATTGTAATTCTAATATTAATAATTTTAATAACTCTTATTGGGAATTTAAGAAAAAGCAAAAGCAAGATCAAAAGCAGCTCGGAATTCGCTTCGCTCATGAGCTTTTTTTCTCGCTACGCTCGATTTAAGAATCAAACTTGGAAAGTTCGCACCCATGCGGGATGCTCTGTAGGGTAGGTGATTAATGGATAGGGAGCTTGTAATCAGGGAAAGGGATGGGCAAATTTTTTCAGTTCGCTCGTAGACACTCGCTCTGTTTAGCGACTCATGCCACTAGATTTCATTTTAGGCGCATGTTGCTGTGCTTTGAGCTGTTGTTCCTGTCTGAGTTTCATCTGTTGTTCTGCTTTGATCTCATCCACACATTTTTTAATGACTTGATAGGATGGGTATAGAGTCTGGTATTGCTTGGCTTTGGCTGGATGTTGTTGTTGGTACTGCTTCCAGGCATGTTCTTTAAACTTTTTCCTAGACTCAAGTTTATGCTTTTCACCTAAATCCTGTTGCCAAATCTCAAAATGATTTCCTTTACCGATGAATAAAATTTCTTTTTTTATTTTTGAAAATAATTGGTGTGTTTCTCTCAATGTAAATCTACCATCATTATCGATGTTAATTTCTTCAAGATCAGACAAAATTGCTGTTTTAAAATGATCATTTTTTTTTGAAAAAAAATCTTTTTCATCAAAACTTTTAACAAGCGAATTGATCTTTGACTTTAAAGTTATTGAAAAATGTGATTTATGCTTCAATTAAGAGTAGTGATGAATCAAAAATAAAGTATTTTTGATGCTATGACCGAGAGATCATCGCTCAATTATACGGTTTTCAAGCGATTGCTTGCTTATGCAAAGGATTATAAAGGGCTTTTTGCGTTTTCTGTAATGTGTACTCTTATCCTTGCATTTTTGGGTCCCATAAGACCGAAAGTAATAGGGGTAATGGTGAGCGATTTTCTTGGCGAGGCAGAAGGTTCTAGTTTAATTTTTTGGACAGTTATTGTTGTTGTAATTCTAATTTTTGAAGGTCTTTTTCAATTTCTTTCTAGTTACTTTTCGAATCTTTTTGCGCAATCTATAATTCGTGATCTTCGAAAGAAATTAATGCAACATATTCTAACTTTTAGAATGAAGTATTTCGATCGCACGCCAATCGGTGCATTGGTAACAAGAGTTGTATCAGATTTAGAGGCTATTACCGAGGTGTTCAGTTCCGGATTGATGAATATTGCCGGTGATTCAATCTCTTTGATAGTGGTAATTATCTTAATGTTCATAGAAGATTGGACACTTGCTTTTCTCACACTGTTCCCAATCCCAATATTAATAATTGCAACGCGTATTTTTGCGCGTGTTATTCGAGGAGCATTGCAACTGGAACGAGATGCCGTCAATGGATTGAATGTCTTTGTTCATGAGAGACTCACAGGAATGAGTTTGGTACAACTTTTCAATAGGCAGGAAAGAGAGCTTTTAGCATTTAAAGATATCAATAAGAAACACAGACGCGCACACATTAATGCGGTTTGGGCATATTCCATATTCTTTCCTGTTGTGGAATTATTAAGCTCGTTAAGTATAGCATTTTTATTAGTCTGGGGCGCGCTGAACATTTCAGGTAATTCTGAGAAAGAAGTTGATACGATGTATGCGACTATTGCCTCCTTTACGTTGTGGGTTCACATGTTATTTAGACCTATTCGTCAGATGGCTGATCGTTTCAATATTCTTCAAAAAGGAACCGTCCGAGCTGAACGTGTTTTTGATGTTCTGGATAGAGAAAATCAGATTCAAGATAATGGAAGTGTTATCGATTGTAATTTCGATCAGAGAATTTACTTTCGAGATGTTTCGTTTGCATATGTTGATGAAGATTGGGTATTGAAAAATATAAATATTGAGATCGAATCTGGAATTACAATAGCCTTTGTGGGAGCAACAGGTGCTGGAAAGACTTCGATCGTTAATCTTCTTGGAAGATTTTATGACTACCAAAAAGGAGATATTTTCATTGGCGCTACAGAAATTTCCGAGATTCAATTAGATTATTTGAGAAAAAATATAGCAATGGTGCTTCAGGATGTTTTTCTCTTTTCTGATACAATTTTGAACAATATTCGATTGGGTGATGAAACGATTACTCGAGAAGATGTAATCAATGCTGCTAAAGAAGTTGGAGCACATGATTTTATAATGCAGTTACCAGATAACTATGATTATCAAGTTGGTGAACGTGGAGGAGTACTTTCCTCAGGTCAGAGACAACTTCTAGCGTTCATTAGAGCATACGTTTACAATCCACATATTTTGATTTTGGATGAGGCCACATCAAGTGTGGATAATGAATCGGAGGAACTTATTCAACGTGCAACAGAGAAATTGACTCAAGGTCGAACTTCTATTGTCATCGCCCACCGTTTATCCACGGTACAAAATGCGGATATGATAATTGTACTTGAAAAAGGAGAGGTCGTGGAGCAGGGAACCCATGAAGAGTTACTCAATAAAGATGGCCACTACCGAAAATTATATGATATTCAATTCACTGAAGTAATATGATTGGATTAAAAATAGGTGGAGTACCTGAGCATTTTAACCTGCCTTGGAGGATGGCTATTGAAGAAGGTAAATTCAGAGAGCATGGTATTCAGCTTCATTGGAGCGACATGGGTGGAGGAACGGGACAAATGATTAAAGGTCTGCAAACAGGAACTCTGGATGTTGCGGTGCTATTAACAGAGGGGATTACTAAGGCAATTTTAGAGGGATTAGAGGCAAGAATACTACAGTTTTATGTAACGACACCGCTGCATTGGGGAATTCATGTGCCATATGACTCAAACATAACATCGTTTGATCAATTGGAAGGCAAGATATTTGCTATTTCAAGAGAAGGTTCTGGTTCGCATCTAATGTCATACGTAAAGGCAGACCAAGAGGGATGGGAAACAAAAGATTTGAAGTTTAATATTATCGGAGATATTTACGGCGGGCTTTGGGCTCTAGAGAATAATGAGGCGCAGGCCTTTTTGTGGGAAAAATATACTACCCACCCCTACACAGAGCAGAGGAAATGTCGCTATATAGATGAGGTCGTAACACCATGGCCTTGCTTTGTAATAGCGGTTAGGAATAATGTTGCAGAAAAGTATTCTGAAGAACTAAGAAAAATGTGCTCAGTGGTAAACAATAAAGCAAGAGAATTAAAAGAGAATCCTGATGTTGTTGAAATCATTTCATGGCGCTATAATCTGAGACATGGTCAAGTGAACAATTGGTTAAACGAAACGGATTGGAACTATAAAGGAATCCAATATCCATTGGCATTTGAACAGGTTATCAGCTATTTAAAGAAGTTGAATCTGCTAAAACCAATTGATGCTGAAAATTGGAGAAAAAAACTATTTGCATGAAAAGAACCGCAGTATTATTGATTCAGCTCGGGACTCCCGATAGTCCCAAAACAAGTGATGTGAGAAGATATCTCAGTGAGTTCTTGAATGATCCACGTGTGATCGATTTACCATGGTTAGGAAGAATGCTTTTGGTTAATGGAATTATCGTTCCATTCAGAGCTCCCAAATCAGCTAAGGTTTATAAAGAGCTTTGGGAGTTTGGAAATGGTGTTTCTCCATTGATATCGCATACAGAGAATGTCGCAAAGAAATTGCAGGAGCGTTTTAATATTGAAGAGGTAGATATTCATTATGCGATGCGTTACCAGAACCCGTCAATGTACGATGTGATGGAGGAAATGCGTAAAAAAAACTATGAGCATATCATAATTTTACCCTTGTTCCCACAATACGCGAGTGCGACTACTGGTTCTGCGGTTGACCTTGCCATGAAGATAATTCGACAATGGTGGGTTATTCCAGAGGTGACATTTGTGTCTCAATTCTATGATTCTGAAGGATATATTGATAGTATTGTACAACGGGCAAAACAGTTTAATCTGAGCGAGTACGAACATGTGATGTTCTCTTTTCACGGACTTCCGGATAGACACGTTGACAGGGTATATGAGGGCTCTGACCTTTGTAAGGATCAGCCTTGCGAAACGGAAGTAAATGACGAAAACAAATTCTGTTATAAGGCGACATGTTATGCTACATCCCGCTTAATCGCGAAGAAATTAAATATTTCTGAAGACAAATACACCGTTTGTTTCCAGTCGCGATTGGATAAAAAATGGTTGACTCCGTTTGCAGATGACGTTGTAATTGAGCAAGCCAAAAAAGGGACAAAAAAGATATTAGCATTGAGTCCGGCATTTGTGGCAGATTGCCTAGAAACGGTGATCGAGATAGGAGATGAATACCAGGAAATATTTGAAGAAAACGGTGGTGAGAAGATTCAACTTGTGCCTAGCTCAAACGATCACGATCGATTCGTAGACGGATTGGAACAATTGGTTCGCGAAAGACTTTAAGTCATAATTCATGAACTCATAATTCATAATTAGCAAGGAACTTTGTAGCTTTGCAAAACTTAATTGAATATCAAGTAGTAATAATATGAGTACAACAGAGAGATTATCGTACAAAGTGAAAGACATCAGCCTTGCTGATTGGGGAAGAAAAGAGATCAAATTGGCTGAGGCGGAAATGCCAGGTCTAATGTCTCTTCGTGAAGAATTTGGAGCATCGAAGCCACTTAAAGGAGCGCGCATTGCTGGATGCCTTCACATGACGATCCAAACAGCTGTGTTGATAGAGACACTAGTAGAATTAGGAGCAGAAGTTACATGGTCATCTTGTAATATTTTCTCTACACAGGATCAGGCAGCAGCGGCAATTGCGGCGGCTGGAGTTCCAGTATATGCCTGGAAGGGTATGAATGAAGAAGAGTTTGATTGGTGTATTGAACAAACTTTGTTTGCATTTGAGGATGGAAAGCCATTAAACATGATCCTTGACGACGGCGGGGATCTAACAAATATGGTATTCGATCATTACCCGGAGTTGACTAAAGACATCAAAGGACTTTCAGAGGAGACAACTACTGGAGTTCATAGACTTTACGAAAGAATGAAGAACGGTACTTTAGTAATGCCGGCTATTAACGTAAATGACTCAGTAACAAAATCAAAGTTCGATAACAAATATGGATGTAAAGAGTCTTTAGTTGATGCGATTCGTCGTGCTACAGATACAATGATGGCAGGAAAAGTAGCTGTTGTTTGTGGTTATGGGGATGTTGGGAAAGGATCTGCTGCTTCTTTGAGGGGTGCTGGCGCTCGTGTCATTGTAACAGAGATTGATCCGATCTGTGCGCTTCAAGCAGCAATGGACGGATTCGAAGTTAAGCGTCTGGAGTCAGTCCTTGACAATGTAGATATCGTTGTAACAACTACTGGAAACAAAGATATCGTCCAAGGACAACACTTCGAAGCAATGAAGGACAAGACGATCGTTTGTAACATCGGACACTTCGATAACGAGATCGATATGGCATGGTTGAACAATAAATACGGTTCGACTAAAGTTGAAATAAAGCCTCAGGTGGATATGTACACAATCAATGGAAATGACATTATTGTCCTGGCTGAGGGTCGTTTGGTTAACCTTGGTTGTGCAACAGGTCATCCATCATTTGTTATGTCAAACTCCTTTACCAATCAAACATTAGCTCAGATAGAGCTTTGGACGAATTCAGAAAGCTATGATAATGAAGTTTATATGCTTCCAAAGCATCTTGATGAGAAGGTAGCAGCACTTCACCTTGCTAAGATTGGTGTTGAGTTGACTGAGCTTCGTAAGGATCAAGCTGAATACATCGGAGTTACGGTTGAAGGGCCGTTCAAACCAGAACACTACAGATATTAAGATTTGTTCGAATAATTCATAAAAAAGGGAAAGAGTGATCTTTCCCTTTTTTTTTATTGGCTCTTAACTGGAGTGATAGGGTAAAATCAATATCTGCGTTTGTTAGTGAACGAACCTGTTGTTCTGGAGTTTTCTATATTTATGCTATGCGCGAAAAATTGCATGAGATAATATTTGGTACCACTACAAAGGCAGGAAGAAACTTTGATCTCGTTCTTTTGATGTTGATTCTGATTTCAGTGATGATTGTATTATTTGATAGTGTGCCTGAATGGAGAGATGCTTACGGTGATGAGCTTTATTATCTGGAATGGGGATTCACTATCCTTTTCTCAATTGAATATCTTTTAAGAATACTAATATCTCCAAAACCAATTAAATATGTTACGAGTTGGTGGGGTATAATAGACCTTATTTCTATCGTTCCAACTTTTGTAACACCATTTGTGTCTGGGTATGATTCATTGAGAGTTGTGCGCGCCTTTCGCCTATTAAGAATTTTTAGAATTTTAAAATTGAGTCGTTTTACCTCAGAGTCTCAAGCACTTGCACATTCTCTAAAAGCTAGCTATTATAAAATTATGGTTTTCTTGTTTTTTGTTGTCATGCTAATGATTTTTACAGGGACTGTGATATATGTCATTGAAGGAGGTCAGAATGGTTTCGATAGCATTCCTGAAAGTATATATTGGGCAATCACAACTACAACTACGGTTGGATATGGAGATATCACTCCGACTACAGTTTTAGGTAAATTACTTGCATCATTAATGATGATAACGGGTTATGCCATTATCGCTGTGCCAACGGGGTTAATTAGTGTTGAAATGTCCCGTTATAAAAAGGATGATTCACACGATAATCAATGCGAGAATTGTAATCATGATAATCCTTTCGGTTCTGTTTTTTGCAATCAGTGTGGTGAAGAGATGACCAAGGGATAAAGAAAAAGCCCTCCAAAAGAAGGGCTTTTATATATATTGTCGTTCTGTCTATCCGAAACTAGTCGGGAAAACAGTAACGTTAAAGAACGCAACACTAGTTGCGCTCTTGTGATGCTAATTTACATCATTCCTGGCATTCCTCCAGGCATTCCACCTGCCATTGGTGCTTCGTCTTCCGGCTCATCAACAATCACACATTCTGTTGTGAGTAGCATTGATGCAATAGAAGCTGCATTTTCAATAGCGATCCGTGTTACCTTCGTTGGATCAATAACGCCTGCCTTGTAAAGGTTATCGAAAGTTTCTGTACGAGCGTTGTATCCGAAGTCATCTTTTCCTTCTTTGACTTTCTGCACAATCACAGCTCCTTCGCCACCAGCATTTGATATGATCTGACGTAATGGCTCTTCAACTGCTCTGCGAACAATTGCAATTCCTGTTACTTCATCATCGTTATCTCCATCAAGTGTCTCAATCGAATCAAGTGCGCGGATAAGGGCAACACCACCTCCAGGAACAATTCCTTCTTGAACAGCAGCTCTTGTTGCAGCAAGTGCATCATCAACACGGTCTTTCTTCTCTTTCATTTCAACTTCTGTTGGAGCTCCAACATATAGAACGGCAACTCCTCCTGCAAGCTTCGCCAATCGCTCTTGAAGTTTCTCTTTATCATAGTCAGAAGTGGAGGACTCAATTTGTGCTTTGATTTGACCTACACGTGCTTTAATATCGTCAGAGTTACCAGAACCATTCACAATTGTCGTATTGTCTTTGTCTATTTCGACTTTCTCAGCTGATCCGAGCATGTCAAGGGTTGTGTTTTCAAGTGTCAAACCGCGCTCTTCTGAGATAACTTGACCACCGGTAAGGATAGCAATATCCTCGAGCATTGCTTTTCTTCTGTCACCGAATCCAGGTGCCTTCACTGCAGCGATTTTTAGTGATCCGCGAATCCTATTTACGACCAATGTAGCTAAAGCTTCGCCATCTACATCCTCAGCAATTATCAACAGAGGCTTTCCAGACTGCGCAACAGGTTCAAGTACTGGTAGCAATTCTTTCATGTTAGAGATCTTTTTGTCGTAGAGAAGAATCATTGGGTTTTCCATCTCTGTGATCATCTTTTCCGTATCTGTAACAAAATAAGGGGAAAGGTAACCTCTGTCAAATTGCATTCCCTCAACAGTTTTCACCTCTGTTTCGGTTCCTTTTGCTTCCTCAACTGTAATTACACCATCATTTCCAACAACTTTCATAGCTTCCGCTATCAAAGAACCAATAGTCTCATCGTTATTGGCGGAGATAGTCGCGATTTGTTTGATCTTATCATTATCAGATCCAACTTCTTTCGAATTTTTTTTCAGATCTGAAACAATACCCTCTACCGCCTTATCTATACCTCTTTTCAAATCCATAGGATTTGCTCCAGCTGCTACATTCTTAAGTCCAGCATTAATAATTGCTTGTGCTAGGACGGTTGCAGTAGTCGTTCCATCTCCAGCGATGTCTGCAGTTTTCGATGCGACTTCTTTCACCATTTGAGCTCCCATATTTTCAATAGGATCTTTTAATTCTACCTCTTTTGCAACGGATACACCATCCTTTGTTACTTGAGGAGCTCCGAATTTTTTACCTATTACCACATTTCTTCCTTTTGGGCCTAAGGTTACTTTCACAGCATTTGCTAGTGCATCAACTCCTGCTTTAAGTTTATCTCTTGCTTCAACATCGAAGTTTATTTCTTTTGCCATCTTACTTTAGTTTTAATTTGATTAAAGTGTTCCGTAAATATCTGCCTCTTTCATTATTAGATACGTACTTCCATCCAGTTTTATCTCGGTCCCTGAGTATTGTCCATAGAGCACCTGATCTCCAACTTTTACTGTCATGGGTTCATCTTTTTTCCCACCACCAACAGCAATAATTTTCCCTTTAAGCGGTTTTTCTTTCGCTGAATCTGGTATTATGATTCCGCTCGCAGTTGTCTCTTCTGCAGGTGCAGGTTCTACTAGAACTCTATCTGCTAAAGGTTTGAATGTAGTTGACATTTATTTTGGTTTTAGTTAAACAATTTTCCTTGACGCTTTATCGAAATCTATGCCAACAGGGTTTTCGAGACATTTTTTCTGAACGCAAAAAAAAAATGTCAGTATGCACTGACATACTGACATTTTTATTGGATCAATTATAATACTACTGCGCTGGTTGTCCTGCCGCAGGCTCCTCTGTAACAGGTTCTTCCGCTGGCTGTTCTTGCACTGGCTCAGCTGATTTCATTTGTATAGTGAGGAAAATACTCAATACTGCAACAACTCCAGCCAGAGACCAAGTAGCTTTGTCGATGAAATCATTTGTTTTCTTCACACCACCAATTTGCTGCGCAGCTCCAAAGTCGCTGCTCAATCCTCCACCTTTCGGATTCTGAACAAATACTATAAATATCAGTAGGATACTTGCTAATAGGATTACAGCTGTAATGATTGTTTCCATAATTATTTCGAATGTATTTTTTTCTTTAGCTCCTTAATTTGGTCTGCAAAGAAAATCTTTTTTTCCGGATTTATCAAACTTAATTGCTCATAAGCTTCGATTGCTTTTGGATAATTACCTTGAAGCGCATAAATCTTTGCTAGAGTCTCACTTACAGGTACTGCAGAATCATCGAGACTCTCCTTTGCTTTTTTTGAGGGAGAGAAGAATTCAACTTTAGGTTTCTCTATTTCTCCAAATAAGTCATCAGATGGATCAAAATTCTCAAAGTTAGTTACGATACTTTTAATGTATTTGAGATCCTCACCTGTATCTTCTTCGTAGTTATTATTGGCTTTTAACCATGAGGCAAAAGAGTGCTTTGAATTGTCAATTTGTTTGGACTCGTCTTCTTGGTTTGTTTTATCGCCATCAACTGCTATCTTTTGGTCTTCATTATTTGTTTTTCGTTTCGCTAATCCTTCTTCTTCCGATTCTGTGAGATCATCAAGTTGATAGCTGATTGAAATTGCGTGATGCAGGATATTTTCATCGACTGCATCAGTAGTTTTTTCAGAGCTAGCCACATCATCCACACTTTTATCCCCTCGATTTTTTTCTAAAGGAAAATCCGTTTGAGTATTTTCTGAAGCGCCCAAGCCTAATTCATTAGACTGTTTGGTATTTTCACCTGCTTGTGAAGTTCTTGCTTTTCGAGTAATCGCAGACTCATTTGTATTATCCTCAATCAAATTATAGAGTTGCACACGATCCGTAATGCGATAGGATTGTTTTGCCAGTTCATCGTCAAAATGAAAATCACCATTTCTTTTTAAACCTTTCAAATATAGAATTGAAAAAACTTGACTGTAGGGATATTTTTCCGAAAGAGATTTCAGATCAATGAGATGAGACTGAGAGATATCCTCAGGATACTTTACCAGCTGATCTATTTCTTTTACTGTGATCATTACCAGTTAGAAAGAAGTTTATTAATCAAATCCTGTACGATCTGTTCATTCACCGAATTGAGTAATTCCGTTTCTACAATCCCCAGATCTGTGCTCGAGTCATAATCTATAAATCTTGTCGCAGTAAGAGATTTTTGATCCACTTGAGGGGCTGTAATATCTATTTGAAAATTAACACGAACAGTAAGTCTATTTTGTGCCGCAACATCGCCATCCTGAATTGCCACCGGGTCTATTGAATATTGTGCAACTACACCAGAAATAATCAATTGCGATGATTCTTGATTATTAGCAAGTAACAAACGAGTATTGTTTTGAACACCATCCTTAAGTTGTTCTGATAAATTTGCGGGGTAACTCAGTGGCGTATTTGGTGCCTCATTATCCAATGTAATCAAAAAGAAATTTTTCCATTCTGCAGGCATAGAATTATCTCTAAAAGAAATGCTAGTTGGCCAGCAACTGGCTAGCAGAATAAAAAGTGTTATGAATGAAAGAATTCTCACGTTGTTAAATTGTATTCTTTTATCTTTCGATACAATGTTCGTTCGCTTATTCCTAATTCAGCAGCAGCGTATTTTCTTTTTCCATTGTGTTTGTTCAGGGCTTTTACGATCAATTCTTTCTCACGGTCCTCTAAAGAAAGAGATTCTTCTACTTCCTCATGCTCTTCAAAATCTTCATCAGATTGATGGAGATTTACTTTTGGAGTCTCTTCAGGTGCCGGAGGTAAAACCCGTGCAGATGTGTCATTTACATCACTGTAAAATCGCTGTACAAGATTCGTCTGATCCGCATCGAGTTCCATATCACCACCTTTACGTACTAATTCAACGACTAATTTTTTCAAATCTGTTAAATCTTTCTTCATGTCGAAAAGGAATTTATACATCAATTCTCTTTCCGAAAAATTTTCCTTAGAATCTTGATTAATAATTGCAGGCGTTGACGTTGGAGTTGAAGGAAGGTATGATTGCAGTGTTCCTGCATCTATTTCTCTATCTGTCTCGATTACAGACACTTGCTCAACAACATTCTTAAGTTGACGTACATTACCCGGCCATTCGTAGTTTTGGAGAAAATTTACCGCGTCCGCTGTTAGCCGGATACTTGGCATCCTGTATTTATCTCCGAAATCATTAGCGAATTTTCTGAAAATTAGATGAATATCATCTTGACGTTGGCGAAGAGGAGGCAAATGAATGGGTACCGTACTTAATCTGTAATATAAGTCCTCACGAAACTTACCACTCGATATCGCCTTTTGCATATTTTCATTTGTTGCGGCGACGACACGCACATTCGTCTTAATGACTTTAGACGAACCGACTCTGATGAACTCACCTGTTTCAAGAACACGAAGTAATCTTACTTGTGTCTGCATGGGTAATTCAGCAACCTCGTCCAAAAAGATCGTTCCGCCATCTGCAACTTCAAAATACCCCTTTCTACTTCCACTAGCACCAGTAAATGCTCCTTTTTCGTGGCCAAACAATTCAGAGTCGATAGTTCCCTCAGGAATAGCGCCGCAGTTCACAGCGATATATTCACCATGCTTTCTTGAGCTTAGTTGATGAATGACCTGTGGAATAATTTCCTTTCCAGTGCCACTTTCTCCCATAACCAAAACAGAAATATCCGTAGGCGCTACTTGAGTGGCGACCTCTAATGTACGGTTTAGGAGCGGAGAATTTCCGATGATACCAAATCGCTGCTTTACTTGTTGAACATTCATTTGCATTTCTAATTTCTATACCACCTCTCCAAGCAGGGTAGCTGACGTACATTCTTTTATTTTGACCATGATGTAATCCCCTTTTTTGAAGTCTCCTTTCGGGAAAACTACCATGGAATTTCTACCATCACGCCCACAAAAATATTCCTCGGATCGCTTCGAAGGACCCTCGACGAGCACCTTTTTTATCTTACCAATTTGTCTTTGATGAGATTCCAAAGAATGTTCCATTTGTTTATCTATGATCTGAGTCAGACGTTTCTTTTTGGTTTCCTCTGGAACATTATCATCAAATCTTCTTTCTGCAAGTGTTTTAGGACGTTCTGAATATTTAAACATGTACGCGAAGTCATATTTTATCTCGTCCATAAGAGATAAGGTGTCACGATGCTCTTCTTCCGTCTCATCACAAAAGCCTGAAATGATATCAGTCGAGATTGCACAGTCTGGTACTATTCTATTTATAGCATCAATTCTTTCTAAATACCATTCTCTTGAATAACCACGGTTCATACGTTGAAGAACTTCAGTATTCCCTGACTGAACAGGAAGATGAATGTATTCACAAACATTCTCGTACTTTGCCATAACCTTTAGAAAGTCATCTGTCATGTCCTTTGGGTGCGAAGTGGAGAATCTAACTCGTAAATCAGGATTGACTTTTGCAACCATTTCCATTAACTGAGCAAAATTAACCGTAGGCTTTGAAACATCTTTGATTTCTCCTTTTGATGTCATGTTCCAACGATAACTATCCACGTTCTGTCCAAGTAAGGTAACTTCTCTGTATCCCATATCGAAAAGATCTCGACATTCTTTAACTATTGTTTGTGGATCTCTAGAACGCTCTCTTCCCCGAGTGAACGGAACCACACAGAAGGAACACATGTTGTCACACCCCCTTGTAATAGTAACAAAGGCAGTCACGCCTCCCTTGTCCATACGAACAGGCGTAATATCTGCGTAAGTTTCATCTCTCGAGAGTAAGACATTGACAGCTTTTTGACCTGTACCGACCTCTTCAATTAAATTAGGAAGGTCGCGATAGGCATCAGGCCCTGCAACGATATCAACTAACTTTTCTTCTTCGAGTAATGATTTTTTTAAACGTTCGGCCATGCAACCAAGAATTCCAACCACGAATTCAGGATCTTTTGCTTTCTTTCCTTTAAATTCTACAAGTCTATTTCGAACGCGTGTTTCTGCATTTTCGCGAATTGAGCATGTATTGATAAGAACAATGTTCGCTTCGTTTACATCCCTGGTTGTTTCATATCCAGTTTCTGTTAATATGGAAGCAACAACTTCACTATCAGAGAAATTCATTTGACATCCGTAGCTCTCTATATATAATTTCTTTCCGTTGGATGCTCCATTTCCTTTTAGGATTGTAACCTCTCCCTGCTTCGATTCGTCGATTACTTTATTTAATGTCTCTTCGTTCATTATTTTCTTTAATGGAGTGCAAAATTAAGGAAAATCAACAGGGTGTCAAAATGTCAGTAACTATTTATCAAAAATTACGTAAACTTTTCTTTAACCATAGGTTAAAGGTTAATGCTAGAAATTTATTTCATGAGTCGAGAGGTTGCGAATTCATTAATTATGACCTTATTTTGCATCCACGAATCGAATAATTCGTCTATTATTAAACAACAGATATGGCAAAGAACTTAGTGATTGTCGAGTCGCCCGCAAAGGCAAAGACTATTGAAGGATATTTAGGAAAAGATTTTGTTGTGAAGTCTAGTTTTGGACACGTTCGGGATCTCGCAAAGAAGGGATTAGCTATTGATGTTGAAAATAACTTCGAACCGAGATATGAGATTTCAGTAGATAAGAAACAAGTTGTTTCAGAGTTAAAGAAATTAGCTAAGGAGGCAGAGACGATTTGGCTCGCGACCGATGAGGACCGAGAGGGAGAAGCTATATCCTGGCATTTGTATGAGACTCTTGGCTTAGACAAAAAGGATACCAAAAGAATTACTTTTAATGAGATTACAAAGTCTGCAATTTTGAAGGCTATAGAATCTCCACGTGAGATTAACCGCGAGCTTGTTGATGCACAGCAGGCAAGAAGAGTTTTGGATCGTCTCGTTGGTTTTGAATTATCACCTGTGCTTTGGAGAAAGGTAAGACCAAGTTTATCGGCAGGACGAGTTCAGTCTGTTGCTGTGCGCCTGATTGTGGAAAGAGAGCGGGAGATAACAAAATTTGAGGCGACACCTTTTTATAGGGTGTCTGGAAAGTTTAGATCGGAGAATGGATTGTTAAAAGCAGACCTTGCCAAACAGTTAGAGTCTGAATCAGAGGTTAATTTACTATTAGAGAGCTGTAAGGGAGCATCTTTTTCAGTATCGGATGTTACGAAGAAACCTGCCACAAAAAAACCTGCTGCGCCCTTCACAACATCTACGTTACAACAAGAAGCGAGCTTAAAACTTGGCTTTTCTGTATCTAGAACGATGAGCGTTGCGCAGCGTTTATATGAAGCTGGACGTATAACCTACATGCGGACTGACTCTGTAAATCTGTCTGATACTGCAGTTAATGCAGCCAAAGCTGAGATTATTTCAGCTTACGGTGCAGATTTTTCAAATCCAAAAAAATACACGAATAAAAATAGTGGTGCACAAGAAGCGCACGAGGCGATAAGACCTACCGATTTCAGTACACATAGTATAGATGGAGAAACAGATGAAGAACGCCTTTATGATTTGATTTGGAAAAGAGCAATTTCCTCGCAGATGTCAGATGCTCAATTAGAGAGAACCACTATTGTAATTAACGCTCCAGGTGTTCAAGAGATTTTTAGAGCAAAGGGAGAAGTTATTACCTTCGAAGGGTTCCTCAAAGTTTACCTCGAGAGTAATTTAGAGGAAGAGGATGAAGATCAGGAAGTCTCTGGATTGCTACCTGCAGTTAATACGGGAGATGCTTTAGAGACAAATGAAATAACAGCTATTCAGCGGTTTACAAGGCCTCCATCGAGATACGTAGAGGCATCTTTGGTAAAAGAGCTAGAGAAACTAGGTATTGGTCGTCCTTCGACATACGCTCCAACTATTTCCACAATCCAAAAACGAGGATATGTAGATAAAACATTGAAAGATGGGTATGAAAGAGGTTTTTCAAAATGGACATTAGTCGGAGGAGATATACTTCGTGAGGAATTAACTGAAACTACAGGAAGGGAAAAAGGAAAACTTGCTCCAACTGATATTGGCATTGTTGTCACAGACTTTTTGATCGATCATTTCGGCAGAATTATGGATTACAATTTCACGGCTAAGGTTGAGCAGGAGTTCGATGATATTGCCAAAGGTATGGTTGATTGGACGAAAATGTTGGAATCATTTTATGGGCCTTTCCACAACAACGTTGAAGATACGTTAGAAAATTCCGAACGTGCAACTGGTGAAAGAGAACTTGGTGTACACCCTGAGAGTGGTCGAAAAGTGATCGCGAGAATAGGACGCTTCGGACCAATGGTTCAGGTTGGTGATGAGAGGGAGGATGGGGAAAAACCAGAGTTTGCATCATTGAAGGCAAATCAATCCATCAATTCGATTTCGTTAGAAGATGCATTGGAGCTATTTAAGTTACCGAGGATTCTTGGTGAATATGAGGAGCAGTCTGTTAGGGCCAATATTGGACGATATGGCCCCTATGTACAATTAGGAAAACTTTTCGTTTCATTGCCGAAAGAAGATGACCCTATGACAGTTAACCTTGATCGAGCTATTGAACTGATAAAAGTGAAGCAAGAGGAGGAAAAAAATAAGATTATAAAGCTATTCCCTGAGAATGAAGACGTTCAGCTTTTAAATGGTCGATATGGTGCTTACTTGAAAATTGGGAGAAGCAACTTCAGGTTACCGAAAGATAAGGATCCAAAAGAGCTTAGTTTGGAAGAGTGCTTGGAGATAGCCGAAAATCAGCCCAAAAAGAAACGAGGCGCAAAGAAAAAATAGTTATTAACGTTTAACTATTCAAACTTCTCTGCAGGAAGCAATCAACTAAGCTTTAAATGCATTTACTTTTGCTGTAAAGTAATTCATATGCAGGATATATCTATCTATTTCACTCCTATAAGCGAAGAGTTAAAAGTCTTCAATGAGGGAACCCTTGGAGAGAAGATTATCAAGCACGATGATTTTGGATTTCCTGAATTAAAGGAAAAATCTTTAGCGATTCTGTATGTTCCTGAATATAGGCGATTATCAGGAAAAAATAGTGAGACAAATGATAACTTCAGGAAATCGCTTTACGAACTTTTTGTTGGCGATGCATGGAATAGAGATATCTACGATCTTGGGACAATTCAACCTGGAGAGGCAATACAGGATACGTATTACGCATTGACACAAGTGGTTACGGAATTGGTTAAGGCTCAGATAATACCAATAGTTATTGGTGGAGGTCAGGATCTAACTCTAGCCATGTATAAAGGGTTTGAGCCATTGGAGCAAATGGTAAATATTTGCTCGATTGATCATTCCTTAGATATAGGTGATCCCAATGATGCACCGAGCGCACATGGTTATGTCAGTCACTTATTGATGCAACGACCTTGTAATCTTTTTAATTTTTCCAACATAGGATTGCAGCGACCATTAGTGAAGAAAAAAGAGATCGAACTCTTTGAAAAGCTCTACTTTGATTTTTGCCGTCTGGGAGAGTTTATGGATGATTTTAAAAAAGCAGAGCCGCATCTCAGAAACAGTGATATTTTGTCTGTTGATTTTGGTTCCTTAAAAAGTATTGAAACGGACCCATTAGTTTATAATCAACCCAATGGGTTCACGGCCTCTCAGATTTGTCAATTATCAAAATATGCCGGAATCTCGGACAAATTGGCTTGCTTGGGAATATTTAATGTTGACATCGGGCAAAATGAGAATGCATCAGCTCTTCTATCACAAATTATTTGGTACTTCATAGACGGGGTGCACGCGCGGATGGGTGACTTTCCAATTGGAAGTAAGATAGAATACAAAAAATTTATTGTTCATTTAGATGATTTCCCTGATGACCTTATATTTTACAAGAGTCCTAAGTCTGGAAGATGGTGGATGGAAGTGAAATATCCAGTGAATGAAGGTTCAAAATATGAAAGACATCATCTAGTGCCTTGCGATGAGGATGATTACCAGAATACACTTGAAAACGAAGTTCCCGATCTGTGGTGGAAAACTCTGCAAAAACTATCTTGAAGTAAGGGTGTAATAATCCTTATAGAAACAAATAAATCAGAGAACTCTTATTTTGTTTTACTTTCCGATAAAATTAACTAATTTAGTCCCCTAATAGATATGACCTAACCATATCTGTTCTAAATTACTTGTGGTAGAAATTATTGTTTTATGAGGCTAAAACTATTGATTATCATCCTGTTGACCGTTTGCTTTGGCAATAAATCGAATGCGCAGCAGGATAAAATCATCACCAACTACATGTACGATCAGATGAGTATTAACCCTGGTGAAACGGGAATTAACGATGGTATATGTGCAACTACAATTTACAGAAACCAGTGGGACAAAGTAAGCAGAGCTCCCAACTCAACACTTTTGAATGTTGAAGCTAATATGAATCGATTCTTTCCAGGTGGGTTGGGTATTTCTCTCTATGCTGACAGAATTGGGTTTGCTGCTCAAAATAGTGTTTTATTGAACTATTCGTATCCTCTTGAGCTTACGGGGTATGGTGTGCTCGGCATTGGCGTTGGCATCGGTATTATGAATTACGGATATAACCCATTGTGGGAACCACCGCAACAAGGAACAGTAGGTATTGATATGACCCTCCCAGATTCGTGGAGTGCGACAAGTGTAGACATGAATTTTGGGATTTTCTTCAAAGGTGATGCTGATTACTATGTGGGACTATCTTCAACACACATATCTGAAACAGCGATTTCTTCAAATTCATCTATATCCAACGATGATTACGACCCTAGAAGACATTATTACGTGATGGGTGGAAAAGTTTTCAGAGGAATCGGACCAGGGGATATTAAGGCCGATGCACTTTTAAGAACTGACTTTGCACAAACCGCTTTTGAAGTAACTGGAAGATATATCTGGAATAACTTTGCGTACGGAGGTTTGGGGTTGAGAACTACTGAATATGCTTCAATTTTATTAGGCATAAAACCATTACCAGATTTAACTGTTGGTTACTCATACGACATTACAATGAACAAACTGGCGGGAATTTCGAGAGGATCTCATGAGATTCTTATGAAATACTGTTTTTACATACCACCGCCACCAATTCAGAAATCTAAACACCCAAGATGGTTGTAAGAATTATTTTTTTTTCGAATATTTGTAACTATTTCTACGAAGAATCCGTTATATCGAAGACATTGATCCTGTAATTTGTTAATAAGATATCCGGAAGATTTAAAAAGAGGAAGAATGAAAAAACTGTTGTTAATTGCTTTTGTTAGTGTCCTAATCGCTTCTTGTAGTACGAGAACCGGGCAGCTAACGGGATCTCTTGGAAGACCGATCTTCCACCCAGAGATTCCTCTTGGAATGGTTTATATTCCTGCAGGGTCATTTGTTCAAGGTGAGGATGATGGAGATATTCCGTTCCTGCACCAAACTAGACAACGTCCTATTTCTGTGCAGGCATTTTACATGGACCAAACTGAGATCTCAAACAATGAGTACCGCCAATTTGTAGAGTGGGTGAGAGATTCAATAGCTCGAGACAAGATCTATTACGGAATGGATGAAGATGAGGACGCAAGCCGGTTCATCAGTTACAAGGAAACGTATTTTAACGAAGGAGCATTGGATTGGGAGGAATTCGATGGTTCGGATCGAGTATTGAATAGAGAAATTTTCTCTTTGAATTGGGACCGCAGATTCTACTATGACGATCCCGATTTGATTCCGTTACTAGCGGACATGTATCTTCCACAGCCAGAGAGGTACTATAGAAGAAGAGAATTTGACGTTCGTAAATTTATGTTCCGTTATTACTGGATTGACTATGTTGGAGCGGCGAAAAGAGGTCGTGTTAACATTGTGCCAGATGGATATGATGTAAATGGTAACAAGTTAGCTCCAGACCATCGTGATTTAATACCAAACGAACATCCATTTAATGGAGAACCGATTGGACATGATCTTGATTTGAGTCCTGAAATTAATAAATTGGGTCAAAATGCTGCCATTCGTGGTCACGAAAACAGACAACGTTTCATCATAGATGAAAACGTTAACATATATCCAGATACACTTTGTTGGGTTAGAGACTTTACATACTCGTTTCACGACCCTATGACCAATATGTACTTCTGGCATCCGGCATACGATAATTATCCAGTAGTTGGTATAACTTGGGTTCAGGCAAAAGCTTTCTCGGTTTGGAGAACGCAATTATTGAACAACTGGCTAGTTGCGATGGGTGAACTTTATGTGCAAGATTTCAGATTGCCAACTGAGGCAGAATGGGAGAGAGGTGCTCGTGGTGATCTAGAATTATCCCAATATCCATGGGGAGGACCTTATATTCGTAATGAATCAGGTTGTTTCTTGGGTAACTTTAAGCCGATGAGAGGCCGTTATTTCGAAGATGGTGGTTTCCATACTGTAAAAGTTTATTCTTACAACCCGAATGGTTGGGGACTATATTGCATGGCCGGTAATGTTGCAGAATGGTGTGAAACGGCTTACGATGAATCGATGTATGAGTTTTCTCACGATATAAACACTGAATACCGTTATAATGCGATGGATTGGGATCCGCCTTCAATGAAGCGTAAAGTTATTCGCGGTGGTTCTTGGAAGGATATAGGGTACTATCTGAGAACGGCAACTCGCTCGTATGAGTACAGAGATACTGCGAAGTCCTACATCGGATTCAGAAACGTAATGACCCACCTTGGGCGTGGAGGCCGTGATTTCACGAAAGAGGGTGGAGAAGAAATTCGCAGCGATATTCAACTTCGCTAGAATAAACAACAAACAAAAAATAGTAGTAATTTTTATTAAACCTAAAAACAAGGAAAACTATGAAACCAGGAAGTAAAGGATGGAAAAAGTTTATGTCGAAACTGTACGGATTCGGTGCAGCGATTGTAATTATTGGAGCCTTATTTAAAATTCAGCACTGGCCAGGTGCAGGACCAATGCTTATTGTAGGTCTTGGTACGGAGGCTATCATTTTCTGTTTCTCAGCATTCGAACCAATTCATGAAGACCCAAACTGGGAACTTGTATATCCTGAGCTAGCTTTAGGACATTCTGATGAGTTAGATCATGAATCGCTTCCCGCTTCAAAGCGCGATGCTGGATCAATTTCTGAGCACTTAGATAAGATGTTAGAAGAGGCAAAGATCGATGGACAATTACTTGAAAGGCTAGGAGACGGAATCAGAACGCTTGGAGATAATGCAGAACAGCTTAAAGGTGTTACTACTGCAGCTGCTGCAACGGATTCTTACGTTGATAGCTTGCAAGCCGCTTCAGATCGCGTATCTTCTTTGTCTCAGGCTTACGAAAAAGCATCAGTCGCTATCACGGGAATGACATCATCTATGGAGGATGGAGAATCTGTGGGTGTACAAATGCAAAATGTATCCAAGAACCTTGCTGCTTTAAACAACGTTTACGAGCTACAGTTGAAAGGTTCATCTGCACATTTAGAGGCTACAGAAAAATTCCAGTCACAAGTAATTGACATGATGAAGAATCTATCAGACTCAGTTGAAGATACGCGCATGTACAAGGAGAACATGGCTATGTTGTCTCAGAATTTAACTGACTTGAATACTGTCTACGGTAATATGTTAAAAGCTATGACAATCTCTAAAGGTTAATGTTACCTTTTAGAAATTGAACATTAAATGAATTGAAAACCAATTAAATTTAATTAATCATGGCAGGAGGAAAAGAAACCCCGAGACAGAAGATGATTGGTATGATGTACCTTGTACTTACCGCACTTTTGGCTCTTAACGTATCAAAATCAATTCTAGACGCTTTCGTTGCTATCGAGGAAAATATTCAGACAGCAAATTTGACTGAATTATTCCGAGGCGATGAAAAGAAGTCAGAATTGGTGGAAACGGCACAGGATAAAACAAATCCTGGACGTGCAGCGAAAGCTGATCTATTGGCAAAGGCTGTAGAGGAAATTGATAATATGACTGCAAAACGCATCAAAATGATCGATGACCTTAAAATGGAAATTCTAAGCACTTGTGGAGAAGATGTAACCTCAGTTGGTAAAGAGGGATCCATTATAACCGAGGCGTACAGCACCAAAAACCCTATCAAACCAGCAAGAATGAATCTTGAATTTGTGGCGGGTAAAGATAAGTATGACGAGCCCATGCAGGTTATGGGTATTGCGGAGTCTATTCTGGCTCCACAAGGA
>JALRKF010000059.1 GCA_023254905.1 Crocinitomicaceae bacterium
AGAGACAAAGTAAGGTACTTGATTCTGATCAGACCTTGTATAGCTTTCGCCATACTGGTGCAATCCGTGTTTTTGAAAAGACAGGCTCTCTCCAAAAACTACAGCAAGTAATGGGGCATAGCGATATGAAGGTATCTCTTACTTATTTAAGAGGATTAGAGGTAAAGCAGTTAGATGTTGAGGATTTGCCGCAATTATAAAAGCTTTGAAAGCAGCTCTCGTATTTTTCTAGGAATTTGGTAATTTTCCTACGACAAGCTATAGGATATGAAGAAATCACACGATCCATCGACATGGAATGAAGAAGATTGGAAAAATTACAATAAGCCGAGTCAAGAATGGAATGCTATAGAATGGGCGAATGTATACAGGCTCTATGATGCAACTCAAATGTGGGAATTAGATGAATCATTAGATTTTGACGAATTCAAACTAAGAGTCCAGAATGATTCAGAATTTGCCAACCTTCACAAGGTTAAACCTGGTATGGACGACCCTAATTACAACCCATTGTCATAATCTTAGAAAGTAAATTCTTCGTGAATTTATACGGCAATATTTTTTAGCCCTTCATAAATCATGACCATGGCCAAAGTATCTAATTCGCAATAACGATACAGAGCGTCTATTATCTTATTACGATCCGATAAGGGAAGGTCTACATATTGAAGATAGGCATAAGCAACTAGTGCAGCACCACCATTTTTCACCTCTAAATCTTCTGTTCCTTCAAAGGCCAGCTCTTTTTCATCATGCTTGAAAACTGGGGGTAGCTGTTTATATGGATCTAAAATTTGGCCATCTTTGGATTTAATCCAGATGGTATTTCCGTCTAGATCATTTAGGCTATTTAAGTTGATTTCCTTGATCGGCTTAGAGTACTTGCTTTGTAGATATTCCGATGAATTAAGGAATGCGGGTAGATAATCCTTGATCGAGTTCCCACCATTTGTTGCTGGATCATAATAATATCGGTAAATAATCTTTTGCAGATCGACCATGTTACGTTCTCCAATTCTGTTTCCATCTTGGGTAATGGAGAGAATAAAATTAATGAGCTCCTGTTTGTCTTTCTCTTGGCTTTCTTCAAGTTGCGTCATCACCATCTTTAGAATAGTATTTTCATAATTATGGTATCGAAAAACGGTTCCTTTATCACCTAGGGAGGACTTTAGCGCTCTAACAAAATCAAAGTTTGGGAATTGCCCAACATCAGCGAGGATAATCTGTTCTTTATGTTCAATTCGACCATCCTTGTACAGAATATGATGTGAGAATTCGAAAGGGATATTTTGGTAGGGGCTGATGCCTTTTATTGGAGGTAGTGGGCCTAACCCTGCTTCAAAGTCAATAAAATGAAGGGGATACTCATGTTTTGAAAGTTCGTCCTGTAATTCGTTCATTAGCACGAATGGCCTTTTGTCTTTTTTTGCCTCCTTCTCTATTTGAATTAACCTTCTATCTGATCGGCTCATTCCATTAATGGGATCAAATTCTTTATCAATTATAACCTCGCTTAAGAACAAGGGACTTTCTTGGTCAAACCCATAGTGTAAACTAAATGAGAAGTTCTTAGAGAAGTCCGAATCGACAAGTCCATGTTGATGCTTAAAACAATGTGCGAAACCTGATTTCCCGTCTGGCTCATCAATTAAAGATTTAGTCTTGAATTCACACTTAGCACAAACCTTTAATCGAGTAGGGTAGTTTGGATATTCCCCTTTGTCGTAGACCAACTTAATGTCCTTTAAAGCTCTGGGGAAAATGATGCCTGTAGAATATTCTATATCACCGTTACGAATAGAAGTAATGACACTAGTCATATCTTTAAGAATCATAAGACTTTGGCCAGTCTCCTCTACCGAACTAAAGCTAACTTTAACATCCTTTCTTGGATCCGCATGCGACTTATTTGAGAGTCTTATCATTTGCGATAAATGATCAACTCCAGCCTTTTGTGTTTTGTCAACCAAGAAAAAGTACGATTCAATTTTAAAGTCAGGAAAAGCACAGGAAGCAACTTCAACTTGAAAGGCTAAATCATACAGATAGTCTTTCCAGCTGGATAAACAGGCCGTACCGTTCTTGTTCAAAAAGCGATCACTGTCACTAAAAGATTTAGATTTAACCTCTATCAATTTTAGAATCTTGCCTTGCTTGACTACAATGTCTGTTAGTGCAAATAGACCATTGTGATAAAATGCTGCTTCAAAGTATGCGCCGTCGTTCTTGAAAGCTTCAATTGTTTTAGTTATAGCAAGCTCCGGCTCTTTATAATCAGCTTCAATAAACTTTCCTTCAGGAAAATGTCTGCGAGCATACTCTTCAATCTGAAAACCGCCAGAGGCCAAAGACTGTAAGAAAGGATCTTCTACACTTTGATTGACATACCCTTTTGTATTTCTATAATACAGCTTATTGGCGCAAGATAATCCAAGCCTGAATTGCGTTTTAGTTAGCATTTAAATGGTTTTTCTTTTGTTCACAACATCTAATAGATTTCTTTTTCCAGTAGTTTCAGTTGTTGCACGTATAGCGGATTAAATGCTTGACTCACTTCTAGGTAAAATTGTCGAGCATCGCTAATATTCCACTTCTGTATTGAGGCATTTATTGATAAAGCAATTTTTTTGGCTTCGGGATATTTCCTTGTGCTAATAAAATCATCTTGTAGCCCCGCTAGCTTAACTATATCCTTCTTGGTAGTTGATAGCTTTGGTTGATATTCTTCCCGTGTTGCTACTACGAAGAAGGATTTTGGTATTGAGTCGTTTTTATACCTGTTCAAGCTGAATCCGATTGGGACCAAATTCTCAATGATATTACCTGGACCGCCCACACTCTTAGGGACAAAGTGATCAATATCTATCAAATGGCTAATTGCATGCGTGCGATTAAAAAAGGAATAAATCTTTAATCGAAGATTGCCTGGAATTTCAGGCTTCAGCGTTCCAACTTGTTTTAGACTGAAATCAGGATTTCCTTCTAAATAGGTAACGTCTTCACCGGTTAGAGTGAAGAATATGCTCGCAAGCCCTTTTTTTAAGGAGGCGTCGTATTTGCTTAAAGGCCCGTTATAAGGTATGGTATTGCTGAGCAGTTTTTGATTGATAAAATACTGGTGGCAACGAAGCCGGTAGTTTTCATCTTCTTGAAGACGTTCACTAAAGACTCTTATTTTATCCATCCAGTAGGCTTCATCGTTGAACTGTTTTGAAAACGTCAATACCTCCTCAATACGTGTGAATTCCTCTACCTCATTCGTCGTTACAACATTGCCTTTTGCATATATACCACCATTAGTTTCGGCAACATAGACGGTGTCTCCAACTTTAATCTTTACTGATGGTGGATCGTATTTCTTGTTCCTAATGGTGATTTCGAAATAACCTTTATTCTTGGAATTACTTCTGTGTAATTCGCGAAAAGCATTACTTCGTTTAATCAGGAAATGCGCCATTCAAAGCTTTTAATATGGTTGTCAGTACACAGACTGAGGTTATGTTAATTGGAATTGAATTAGTCTTCAATTAGAACGGCTTTACCGTCCTTAACTTCGTAATATTCAAAATATCGTTCCTCTCTTTCATAATCCGTAGGCTCATATTCTTGAAGCTCATCCTCTCCATCGTCCGGATCGTCCCCAAAAAGAATTCCATTAAAGTTGTACGCGAGTCTCATGTAAGTTGAAAATGGCTCTAAACTCTCTCCCTCTTCTATAAATGCGTTCAATGATTGAGAAGACCATTCATTAATTTCCATAACAAGGATTTTTCCTTCATAGGCTGAAAGATCAAGGTCTTCTTCTTCTATATACCCTAGCGGAATTCTAAATTCAAAATGAGTTTCGCCACTTACTCTAATGCTGTACTCTAAAGTCCCGCAACCATTCGCTTCTGATTCTTCCGACCATTGGTACTCTTCATTTTTAGCTTCATCGATTGAATTGCTTGCGTGAACGTATAGATAGGTAGGCTTATAGATAAACTCGCACTGTTTCATTTTAATGTGATTTGGTTAATTATTCATTTGGCCACCAGGACCATTTTATTCCTTTATCTGAAATTGTAATTGATATTTCATGTGCTTCTTCACCATTCGAACATACATGGCCATTAGTATCGTTGAACCCCAAGGTTAGCTCTCCATAAGATTGGTTTTCAGCATTGTAGTCAGGGGTAATTATGGATGAGAAAAGCTCGTAAGCAATTAGAGGATAGCTTGAATTTAAGAGCTCAATGGGTTTTAATTCATCCATGTCATTATTACTACAATCGTTTAAAAACCTCCTTAGAATTACATCGCTTTTTGAATTACTATCGGTTCCTAGGTAATACTTATGAGGGAATGATAAGCGTACATTATTTGTGTCAATACAATAGAACAATACATCAAAAAGTTCTGGAAATAGCTCCTTTAGCTTGCTTAGTGCGTTATGTTTTTTCGGAGTATTAATTGTGAAGATTGGCTCAATGAGCTCTTCATCATTTACAATAATGTATTGCCATTTGATGTACGAATGCAACATTGTATTATTACATTTCCTCTAATAAGTGGTCCAAAAGTATCTTGTCATCTTCTGAACAGCTTTTGTTGGCAATTGCATTAGCTTGAATTTCCCCAATCTCCGTTTGTGTGAATTCGATAGAACTTGCTTCATCAACTTTTTCTTGAGGCCAACCTTTTGCTTTCTTCCAGGCTTTAGAAACGTCCCCTCTTAAAAAATATAATCCGGGTTCGTCATCTCCATCTAAAAACTCGTAGTACTCAAAATCCCATTGTAAGTCAACGCTTTTTAATTGTTCTACATAATCATTGCTTAGTTCCATAGTTTAAATCAATTTAAGGGTTATCGAATTTTGGTTAATTGTGATTTCTTCTTGTTCCAAACTCCATTTCGCTTTCTAAAGACATCAAATGAGGCGTGTCCAACGTTTGCCATACTAAAGTTATAGTATAGTATGATTTCATCTTGGTCGATGTAAAACGACAAAGAGTTGTGTACATTTTCTTTTGGTGTAGCTAGGTGATCAAAACTTTGGATGAAGTTTCGCTCGCCATCGACTTGGTAAATAGTTGTAAAGGTTGCTATATTTTGCTTATTCAACGAAAGGCATTGCCTCACGTCTTCTGGAAGGTTCATAAAGAAAGATTTGGTTCTTTCAAGATATTAAATTTTTTAATCTAAAAATTCTCCTCTTTTACCAATCCAGAGTTTTTAACCCAAAAACAGGCAATACCTATCCCACCTATGTGACGTGCAGTGCGTCCAATATGCTTGATTATATCTGGATCATGTGGATGTGCTATAGCTACAATGTCATGGGGGTGGTCCAGCTGCGTTTCTAAGGACTTAACAATGG
>JALRKF010000110.1 GCA_023254905.1 Crocinitomicaceae bacterium
CGAGCTGGAAAATCAACCAGTGCAGTTTTTTGTGAAAGATGGAATGACACTTCTTGCAGAAGCCAGAAAACGACTTGGAGAATACATCAATTGCCATGCAGATAATGTAGTGTACGTTCTCAACCCTTCCTACGCAATCAATACAATCGCCAAGTCATTTCCATTGGAGTCAGGTGATGAGATCCTTACAACTGATCTTGAGTATGGAGCATTGGATCGCACGTGGGATTATTACTGTAAGCGCAAAGGAGCTAAATATGTCAAGCAGCACATTACTTTGCCTGTGGAATCGAAAGAAGCATTCATTGATGCCTTTTGGAAAGGATACACTGAAAATACAAAGGCCATTTTCATCAGTCACATCACGAGTGCCACAGGAATTATTTTACCAGTTGAAGAGATCTGTGAAGAAGCAAAGAAAAGAGGTCTTATAACGATTGTTGACGGTGCACACGTTCCAGGACATATTCAATTAGACCTGTTACAACTCAAGGCAGATATTTACACAGGTGCTTGCCACAAATGGATGATGGCTCCAAAGGGTTCTTCATTTCTATACGCAGTACCTGAGCAACAACACTGGATCGATCCGCTACTAATCAGCTGGGGATACAACAGTGACTTTCCTTCTCACTCACAATACTTAGATTATAACCAAACAGCAGGAACAAGAGACTATTCCGCTTTTCTGACGGTGCCAACCTGTATCGACTTCATGGAAGAATATAACTGGATAGAGGTGAGTAAAGTAAATAGAGAATTAGTTCAGTCCAACGTGTCCAAATTTGAGAAACTGTTGAATACAAAAGCTCTCGCACCTGTGACAGACGAGTTCTTTGGACAACTATGCAGTCTACCAATCAAAAACGATAATCCAGCCGAACTACACGATATCCTTTTAGAGAAATATAAGATCGAAATTCCAGTTTTTATTGAAAATGGACAAACGTATATTCGTTATTCAATTCAGGCATTTAATAGACAGGAAGATCTTTATGTGTTAGCAGATGCGCTAGATGATCTGATAAAAAAAGGAATGATACAGCTTTAATTTTCAAGCTGGGATTTAAACCACTTCCCTGAGTCTTTCATGTATCTTTTTTGCGTTGGATAATCTACATAGATCAATCCAAAACGAGGCTCGTACCCTTCACTCCACTCAAAGTTATCGGTAAGGCTCCAAACAAAATATCCGTCTACAGGGATACCTTCATTCTTGGCTTTCAACACTTGTCCCAAATAATCTTTGAAGAACTGAATGCGCTCTTCATCGTGCACCTGACCGTTCTCCAATGAATCCGTTACACAAACCCCATTTTCAGTTACAATGATGCGTTTTACACCACCGTAAGCTCCGAATTTCTTGAGCATCTTATAGATCCCTTCTGGGTAGATCTCAAAGTTCATTTCATTTACTGGAACATATCTTTTCAGCGCAGGTACTTCCTTTGCCCAAATCAGTGGTGGAAACCAACTCCGTTTCACAACCATTCTGAAATAGTTCTGTATCCCAATGAAATCGAAATCAAATTTCAATCGCTCCTCATCACCTTTTTCAAAGTACTTTTCGATTCTTTTAAATGCAGGAAATGCATCATACGGATAACCAAGACCAAGAGCAGGTTCAATGTACAGCCTGTTCAGCATCGCATCGAACTTTGCTACCGCTTTGTTGTTCTTTGTCTTTCCTTTGTACGGTTCAATTGAGGAGCAGCTGAACGTAGATCCCACATTGGCGTTTTCCACTTCTGCACGTATTATTCTTCCACCTTCAGCCATTGCCAGGCATGCATGATGCGTGGCTTTAAGGAATTTAGTAACACCCTTCTTCCCAGGAGCGTGATAACCCATCATGTAACCCAAACCAACAAATGCAGCTGGTTCATTCATGATCATCCAGTTCTTCACCTTTGAACCGTACTCCTTTGCACAAAACGTAACATAATCAATGAATGCATCCAAGATCATACGATCTGTCCAACCACCTTGTTCCTCAAGCGCTAACGGTAAATCCCAATGATATAAAGTTACCCATGGTTCAATTCCCTGTGCATGGCATTCATCAATCACATTATGATAAAATTCAATGCCTTTTTGATTTACTGAATCAACCCCTGATGGAAATATTCTCGACCATGATAGAGAGAATCTAAATACATCTAGATTCATGCTTTTTGACAGCGCAATATCATCTTTGTAATTATTATAAAAATCAACAGCAACATCGCCGTTACTTCCATCCTTGATCTTACCTTTCTGATGTGTGAAGTCATCCCACACAGATGGACCTTTTCCGTCCGCATCCCATGCACCTTCTACCTGATAAGAAGCACAAGCTACACCCCATAGAAAGTCTTCACCAAATACATTTAGTTCTAGTGAATCGCTTTGAGCATACAGCCCAAAACTCATGAAAAATAATGTAGTGCTGATTAATCGTAGGATCATAGATCTCTTTCAATCAAATACTGCGCAAGAGAGCGCAATGCTGTCTTATTTTGATCAGCAACATCGATAGTGTCCAATGCGTTAAGAGCTCTCTTGTAGTGGTCATCCATTCTTTCATGGCACATATCACGAACATTTAAATGGTCGAATAACTCTTTGGTGCGTTTCAATTTGAGCTCAATGTTTGTTTCTTCTAAAAGCTGCTTTAACACCTCTAGTTGCGGCCCACCGGCAACAGAAAGAGCAGAAAGGAAAAGCATTGTTTTTTTGTTCGCTATCACATCTCCACCAACCTGCTTCCCAAATTTATCCGGGTCTGCATACAAATCCAAAATATCATCCTTGATCTGAAAGGCGATTCCAATATTTTCACCGAATTGCCTTATTGCTCTACGATGAGCGTCTGAAGCATCTGCCATAATAGCCCCTATCTCCAATGCCCCGCCAAGAAGAACCGATGTTTTCAATCGGATCATTTCTATATATTCACTGATCGTTACATCAATACGTTCTTCGAAATCCATATCCATCTGCTGTCCTTCACAAACTTGCAAAGCAGTTGAATTAAAAACTTCCATTAGTGATTCAAGACGTTCTCCAGCTCCTTCAGCCAATTTTTGATAGGCCTTAATCAGTAAAGCGTCTCCGGAAAGAATTCCAATATTACTGTTCCATTTTTCATGAACTGTTTGCTGACCTCTTCTTAATGGAGCATTATCCATAATGTCATCATGTATCAAAGTGAAATTATGAAACAACTCTATTGAAAGGGCCTGCGGATAGGCCTCTGATGCAGAAGGTGAAAATAATTTTTGACCTAAAATCACCAACGCTGGACGAATGCGTTTCCCGCCGATCTGCAGAAAATATCTTAATGGATCGTAAAGTTTTACGGGCTTTGTAGGTAATTCTAATTCGTTGAGTTTTTTCTCAATTCGCTCAATATAGGGCGCCAAATCTTTCATAGATGTTTTACTCTTTTACCTGCTCAATTTCCTCCGGACCATCTTCTTCCAGGTCCATATGTTCCCAATCCAAATCCATACTTTCAGCGTACGCATCGAAATAAGGCTCCTCGAAGGATTTTGTAATCAATCTTCTTTCAAGTGATAATAATAATGTCGGTAGTATTACCAAATTTGTTACCATCGCCACAAGTAGTGTCAATGATACGAGCATACCAAGTGCTTGTGTTCCTCCAAATTGCGAGAACATAAACATGGAGAATCCACAAAAAAGTACGATTGAGGTGTAGAACATTCCTAATCCTGCTTCACGAATTGCCATTAATACGCATTGCTTAAGATCCCACTTTTTAGATTTAAGCTCTTGTCTGTATTTGGCTAAGTAATGAATAGTATCATCAATGGAAATCCCGAAAGCGATACTAAATACGAGTAAAGTAGAAGGCTTCAATGGAATACCTGTCCATCCCATAACTCCTGCGGTGAATACCAGTGGTATAAGATTGGGGATCAGAGAGATTAGAACCATTCTCGCTGACCGGAAAAGTATCGACATCAAAATCGAAATCGCTAAAATGGCAAATAAAAGACTCGTGAATAAGTTAAATACAAGATAATTTGTTCCTTCCGAGGCCACAATGGAAATCCCAGTGAGTTTTACATCATAATATTCAAGATCAATTGCTGATCTCAATTTTGAATCGAACTTTTCATCTTTTTTGCATTTACCTATAAATGCTTCCCAGTCTTCGAAGTAATCTATTCGTTCCTCATCTGTTTTGATATAGCTCTCCGCAAGTGCATTTGTAACATTGTTAAATCTAGCCAAAATTGAATCTAAAAATTCTAATCTTGTGCTGTCTTTATACTCAGCGAAGTAGCGTTCTATGACTGGTTTATTGGGATTTAATATTTCGTCGATCTGCTTGTATAGAGAGTCTCTTCTTTGTATCACCTCGTAAGATCCGATGTCCTTCAACTGAGTTCTGATTCGAATGATTCTATTAGCGGTATCTAGGAGCTCCGTCATTTTAGCCCCTATTCCTGTGGAGTTCGTTATAATCGAACTATCTATGTAACGCTTTAATCGACTGAGTGCTCTCTTTTTGGTTACTAGGCGGTATTGTGAACTGTCGCTGTTAAAATAAGCCATATTGGCGGCCTTTAATAAATCAACGTAGGACACTTGCTCTGAGAATAATGGATCGGCATCCATTAATTGCTGGATTTTATCTACCCCTTCTAGAGTTTGTTTCTTGCTTATTCTGCTGGGTTCCTTGTATGTAATCAATACCTCAAAAGGAATCGACCCTCCAAAATGATCTTGAAAAAAATAAAGGTCCTTCTTGATTGGATGATCTTCTGGTAAATCACCTGAAAGATTTCCGGAAGCATCAATCTGCATCATCCCAACGAAGCTGAATATTAGTACAGCTATTGTCATCATATAAACCCACTTCTTATGATTTACAGTAATGTAAATCAAGCCATCTAATAATCCTACCGCAAGTTTTCTTTCAAGATGTTTGAGATGCTTGTGCTTTGGCGGATTCAACAATGATAGTAGTATTGGTAATGTAGTTATAGAGATGAAGTAGATTAAAATAATATTAACAGATGCTGTTACACCAAACTCCATCAACTTATCCGAGTTTGTTGTAACAAACGTGAGGAATCCAAGTGAAGTCGTAAAATTGGTTAAGAAAATAGCGGTTCCGATTTTTTTAATAACACGTGATAATGCTCGGACTTTATTACCATGTTCACGTATTTCCTGGTGAAATTTAGTCAACAAGAATATGCAATTTGGTACGGCGATTACAATCATCAAGGGAGGAATTAACGCCATTACGATAGTCATTTCATACCCTAGAGTTGCAATTATACCCATCGACCAAATTACAGCTACAGCTACTATTAAATTACAGATAAGCACTACCTGAATAGATCGGAAGAATATGTAAATAAGTGCAGAAGTCACAAGGAATAATAAGGCAATGAATATGTACATTTCCTCTATGACTCTCTTACCTACTATTACCCGCATGTGGGGCATTCCAGCGAAACGGGGCGTGCCGAGGTCATTTGAATAGGACATTGCTAACTCCTCAAGTTCCAAAACTACTTCTGAACGTTTTAAGTCTCTGAAAACTTCAGGCGCAATTGCAATCATCATCATAGACACATTTGACGTGTCATTATAAAGCAACCCTTTGTAAAAAGGATTGCTTCTTATCTCTTTTCTGATTGAGTCAACAGATTTCTCTTGAAAACTAGTGTCTGAAAAAACACGATGTGCTTCAAATTTTTGTTTTGCAAAATTATTCGTAATCGTAACGAGGGTGGCTTCTGAAACAACAGACTCAACCCCATCCATTTTCAGTATAGAATCTCCCAATTGCTTCCAAGCCCTAAGTTTTGATTCCGTATATAATGAATCTGTTTGAATGGCGATAGCTAGGGTTCCTCCGTCTTCTCCAAAAAGATCTTTGAACTTTTCATAATCGATTTTTTCCTTCGCATCATTGGGTAATAGTATTCCATATCTATTATCTAGTTGCATTCCAGTAATGGCCTTGTAACCAAAAAATACCGTAAGTAAAGTAAGCATAGTGATAATCACTAGCCTATTACGAAGGATAATATTTGATATGGTCATCCACATACGAAAACTCGACGTTTAAGAATTCACAAAAGTAACATTTACACGGGAGCAGACAAAGTATATGCCAATGGATTGGAAGGTATTTAGCAAAACTGTGCAACCAGGTTTCAAATAGTCTATCGCATTGAAAAAATACGACGGGTTCAGATAATATGACAATCAACAAAGATTCCATAGATTTGCAGTAAATTCAACTCATTATGAATGATAAAAGAACTGAACTTGAAGAACTCGGTGAATTCGGACTAATAGAAAAACTTACGCAAAAGTTCGAATTAAATAATTCAAGTTCTATTCATGGTGTTGGAGATGACTGCGCTGTTATTGAGGCAGGAGATAAAGTGAAACTAGTTTCAACAGATATGCTAATCGAAGGGGTTCACTTTAATCTTATGTACGTTCCCCTAAAGCATCTCGGATTCAAAGCTGTGGCTTCTAACATTTCTGATATTTGCGCCATGAATGGTACAGCGGAACAAATAACAGTTTCGATAGCCGTTAGCAATAGATTCCCACTGGAGGCTCTTGAAGAACTTTACGATGGTATCCATATCGCTTGTGAAACATATAAAGTTGACTTAGTTGGCGGCGATACTACCTCATCTCTCTCAGGATTGATGATCAGCATTACAGCAATTGGTGTAGCCGATAAAGGGGATGTTGTATACAGAAATGGAGCAAAAGAATACGATTTACTTGTTGCGACAGGAGATTTGGGAGGGGCGTATTTAGGATTACAAGTTTTGGAAAGAGAAAAAGAGGTTTATAACGCAAATCCAAATATTCAACCAGACCTTGATGGACATGATTATATCATACAAAGACAGCTAAAGCCAGAAGCTCGTGTTGACGTCGTGAAATATCTAAGTGAGTTAAATGTTAAACCAACTTCTATGATAGATATTTCAGATGGACTTGCATCAGAGATAATGCATATTTGTAAACAAAGTAAGGTGGGATGTCATATCTATGATGAAAAAATTCCAATAGACGCAAAAACATCCATGACAGCTCTCGATTTCAATCTTGACCCCAGTATCTGTGCATTGAATGGTGGTGAAGATTATGAGTTACTTTTCACTGTTTCTCAAGATGATTTCGATAAGATCAAAGGGAATCCCCACATGACAGTTATTGGCCACATGACAAATGAAAAAGATGGGATCTACTTTATAGATAAAAACGGTTCGGCGATTGAATTAGCAGCTCAAGGGTGGAATCATTTTAAGGACAGAGAATAAATCACGAGGCTGAGAGTAATCCACACAAGTAATTCTCCCGAATGATTGCCTTGAACGGCTTCCCTTTCTGCTTGGATTCTGCCCATGATTTGAAGTCGAAGTATTCTAAAGCCATGCTGTCGAAAGTACTTGCATCGGTTACTTTACTCAGTTCCTGATATAGTCCTCCCCACAATTCTTCAGTCTCAAATCGATCCTTGCACCGAATTAGTTTTGAGATAAACTTTAACAGAACGGTTTCGAAGGAGTACATGCGGTTTCTAGTCTTAAAGAACCGCTGCACGCTTTTCAATGAATAGGGCAATAATTCATCATGATTCAGCTCGAAATGAACAAGTAAATCAAGCAATAATGTGAATCCATATATATCTTCAGTTTTATCAAGCCTCGAATCATTTAAGATACAATTGATCCATTTCAAAGCTTCCGAATAATTACCAGAACCAATTTGAACAACTGCAAGTTTGAAAGCCAGAAAAGCTTTACGGTTGATCGTTATTTTCCCATCGAACCTCTGAAGTCCAGAACCTATGCTCTTTATCAAAGAAGAAGAAGAATCAAAATCTCCCTTTGAAATGTTCAAACTTAATTCAATACTTGATATACTCGAGAATAATTTGATCTCTAGATCCTCATTTAGGTTCGATGTGTTTGAAAGTATCTTTAATGTAGCTAACAACTCAATTGAACGTTTATGATCACCCAACTTGTCAGCCAAATAAATAGCATTTGTGTATAAAGAAATCCGGCGATTAATTGGGATTTTATCCTCCATGGAACTCATCTCAAGGAGCTGGATATTCTGCTCAATCCATTTGAGTGAAGCTATAAATTCACCAATTGCAAAATAATAGGCTGCCATCGTGTGATTATACAGAAATTTCAACTCATCATCCATCTCATTTTGGTCTAAATCCAACAAGCTACCTAGTTGGATCTCGTATTTAACCTTTTCTTCTTCTGAGCGAGCAACACCTTTTTCAGACAAACGCATGAAAATTCGAGATTTTGAAGTCCAAAGTTCATCTTGCATATTTAACCCCTCCAGAATTCCTTTAATCTTAACTGATATTTCTCTTACATCACTCTCATTGACTGCATCTGCTCCTAGAGTCTCCAAAAGTTTTTTCTTTTTGCTGTGAAGGAGCAAAAGAATTTCTTTACATCCGTTTTTATCGGCTAGCTTATGAGCACTTGAAAGGATTCTTCTGCACTGATTATATAATGCCTTCTCGTACAAAATATCAAAAGAATGGAGCTGCTTGAATAATTGGGCTTCCAATGAATTTCCCACATGATAAGCGTCCAGTGCACTCAAGATTTGATCATACAATCGTTTTTTAGTGATTGAAAACCTATTCAAAAATGCCTCACCCTTAAAATTGACAAACAATATAGCTTCATCGTAAACATCGAGTTGGTCTATATAATCGAAAAGCCGGGTATAATTATTTTCTGAACCTGTGGTGTGTCTAGATGAATACAACTTAAAGTAGCGCTTCTCAGATTTTGATAGCGACTTGACAAGCTCATGTAATGCATTATTTACCTTACTAGACATATTAATTTTCTACTGCTTTTGATTATTATCTTAAGATAGACAATAGACTCTTTGTTTTTTTCAAAAAGACTTGAAGTGTATATTTCATTGACTCAATAGTGAAAAAAAGCCCTGTCTAATCAGACAGGGCTTATTCTTTTTGTTTTTCAACTATTTTTTGTTTCCATCCGGGTCATTGTTCGGATCCGTAATCTCGTTTCCATCATCCCCTGGTGAAGGTTTTGTATTATCATCGTCGTCTTCATCGTTCAATGTCTTCTCCCAAACAGGAATATTTGAAGCATCCTGCGCAACAGGGGTGATCTGCTGCTTGGAACATGAAGTAAGACCAGATACAGCCATTACTATTATTATGATAAAAATTTTTCTCATTTTAATTTTAATGCCTTTTCTCAAATATAGATGAACACGATTAATTATCAAAATCTATCATTTTCATTTTGATTGAAACGCGTGTGCCATTGACTGAACGGTTCGGACCATAAATTTCTTCAGGCCCCTGAAGTGTTATGTCAAAATCAGATAACTTCTTAATCAATTCAATCCTTTTCGACGTTATCTCCAATCCCTGTGATCGATGGTCACCATCAAAAGAACCTTTCTTACTCATACTATGCTTGACGCCTATTCCGTTGTCAATGATTAAAATATGTAAACAATCTTCTATTCTCTCGATTTTGATATTAATTACTCCTTCACGCTGCTCATTCGGCAAGATTCCGTGTATTATCGAGTTTTCAACGAATGGCTGTAATAGCATTGCTGGTATTTCAAAAGAGTCTGTATCAACATTGGTGACTTCAATAGTATATTTAAACTGATCCTTGAAGCGCATAGATTCTAGTGATAGGTATAACTCTATTCGATTTATTTCTTCTTCTAGACTTATAGTATTCCCATCATTATTAACTGCATCGAGATTCATACGGATGAGCTTGGCAAAATCCGTAAGATATTTATTGGCAGATGTTCTATCTTGTGTGTTAATGAAATATTGAATGCTATTCAATGCATTAAAAATAAAGTGTCGATTCATACTAGCATTCATCGATTTTTGCTCAAGTGATAATAATCTTGCCTTGTAACTTAATGTCTCACGTTGGTTCTTCTCATTAATTCTTTTCAATCTAAACTGGAAACCAAGAAACGTTAACAATAAAATAAAAATGATACTGGAAGTAATAAACCACCAGGTTCTGTAAAAAGCTTCACGGATATCAAATGGAAAAGAAATGATATCAGATTTTCTTCCGTCAATATCAACTGAGCGAACCTTTAAAATAAAATTCCCTGCCGGTAGATTGGTGAAAGTAATTACAGAATTGCTCGTCAAGGGTGACCATTGATCATTCAATCCACTCAACAGGAATTGATATGAAAGTCCTCCGTGATTCACAAGAGAAATCCCATCTATCTGAAATAGAAGGTTATTCTTGGAATAAGGTAAACTTAGATCTGCTGGAAGTCCCTGTCTGTCATATTCGGATGCATATTTATCATAATCAAACTCCTGATAGTCGATTAGTACTTTCAACAAATTGATCTTCGGTCTGGTTTCTTTGAAGTCTATTTTATCTGGGAAAAAGCAAACCAATCCTGCTGCTGTGCCAAACCAGAAATGTCCCTGATTATCAAAAAAACCAGAATTTAAATTTGTCTCCAATTCAACTAAACCATCCCCTCTTCCAAAACGATTGATAATTGGTTTCTCAAGACCTAGGCTCTGAATAACAAAAAGTCCATTATTACTTCCTATATAAAGTTCGCCATTACGATAATTGATAAAATTGATATAGTTTGAAGCTGGATCATCGAGCAAGTCGATGCGTTCTATCTTTTCTTCCCGAATGCGATATAAGCCTTCTTCTGTACCTAGCCAAAGATTGCCTAGTTCATCCTTCTCGATATTATAAACTACTGAATTAAAATCTTTGTAGAGGTAAAAGTCCTTTTCGTTTTCAGAAACGAACAATCCCAGATTTGATGAACAATAGATCTTTCCTTTAAATTCCTCGAAATCACGTACGGTTCCCATTGCGTCAAGATCCTTCGGTCCTAACTTCGTGAAAACGCCATTTTCATATATCGAAACACCTTCATTACCCCCAATGTACATTGTATTTGGGCCGACCCTATGTAAGGCCGTAATTTTAGTTCCTGGAATTTCAGAAGACTGATCATACTCGATGATTGCTCCATTTTTCTTTAATTCTATCAAAGAAGCCTCAGTTGAAAACCAATCGCTTCCATTTACGTCTTCCAAAGATGACCAGATATAATATTTTCCAGTATTTACCTCTCGAACATCTCCTTTAGCTGATCTGACGATCAGCCCTTTTGAGTACGTCCCCAAATAATAATCTCCATTCGCCTTTTGAAACCCGCCTAAGAAAAGGTCTGTCGGCAATCCACTTGACTGATTATAATACTCAAATTTTGTTCCTGGAAATCTAAACAGACCTTTTCCTTGAGAACCAATCCAGATATATCCATCTCTATCTTCATAGAAACAGCTGATCATGTTTACAGGAAGTCCGTTGCTTTCATCATAAGTACGAACCCTTGCGCGGTATTCCCGCATTTGAATTCCTGACTGAGAGCTTAACCAAATATTATTCTGATTATCAAGCATGCAACCAGTTACCGTAATACCAACCTCTTCGGCTGAAGTCTTTTCCCAAGAAGAAGCATTGTGGTGCCTAATAAATATTCCTTCTGAATATGAAGAAGCAATAATCAGCTCGTCATTGGCGCGTACCCCAGAGAAACTTATGGAACCTAGTTCTGGAATTAAATCGAATTTTGTGAGGTCTTTTGTTGTCAGCAATCCATTTTTCGTTGCAAAATAGATCACGTCCCCCAAAACTTGAGCGTCACGAACTCTCAAGAAATCATCATCTAAATCAATTTTAGCGAGTTGGTTTCCTCTCAATTCAAAAAGTCCAGCACCATTTGAGCAAACTATTATTCTACCCTTGAACTTTATAATCTTAGAAACATTTCTCGACTTATCCTCTCCTGTGAAGGCAATTGGCTTGAGGGAATTATTGTGAATTATGGTCAACCCACCATCGTGACCAACCCATATTTTATCATCGAAAAAGTTAACCGTTGTTACCCTATTATTTAAGAGTCCATTGCCTGTAGAATAGGTTGAAAAATTGTCCCCGTTAAATTTGGCCAATCCTCCTAAGGTGGACACCCATAAATAACCTTTATCATCTTGACAAATCGATGTAACCTGTGACTGCGGCAACCCTTCCTCAGTACTGTACTGCACAAATGAATACCGTTGAGCGAATAAAACCTGAAAGCCATTTATAATTATTAACAGCGCAAATATCCTGCTCTTGCTCATCAAGTTTCTTTTAAGGATTTCACAAATTCCGAAACTCGATTTCTTGCTATTGGTACTCGTGTGCCATCTTTCAAAACAGCGAAATGTCCATCATCATTAATGTATTCCGATAGTAATTCTAAATTGATAATATGGGACTTGTGTATTCTACTAAATTTTCGTGGATCTAGTAAATTTTCATAGACCTTTAGTGTTCGTGTGTCGAGATATCTGGTTTTATCCGTGAAGTAAAGCATGGTGCAATTTCCACTCGCTTCAAGTCTCGCAATAGTATCATCTTCAATGATCTTCAAGCCCTTTGTGTGACTTACTGCTATTCGACTACTAGGTTTTTGTCTTAGTAGATTGGATGAAAGTTCTTTCAATGAATCGAAATAAATCTTGTAATTTCCTGGATTTTGATTAAAAATAGACTTGGCCTCTAACAACCGCTCCACTGCTGTTCTTAGTTCATCAATATCAATGGGCTTCAGAATGTAATAAACTGCACTGGCATTAAATGCTCTGATTGCATAGTCTTTAAAAGCAGTAACAAAGACAACCAAGAAGTTTTTGTTGTCGATTTCTTCAAGTAACTCAAACCCTTCTGCGCCTGAAGGCATTCTAATATCCAGAAATACCACATCAGGGTTACTGGATTCAATTATTGTCTTCGCCTGTTCTTTTCTGCTGGCTTCCCCGATAAGCTCAATCTCAGGGCAATTCTCAGCCAGCAACATAGCGAGATTTTTTCTTGCAAACTCTTCATCGTCAACTATAAGTGCTCTTAGTTTCATACGTTCATTATTTGGAACTAGGTTTATACAAGATACTATTATAGTAGCAACCATAAATCGATTTGGATACATCTAAATTCTATCTTTCGTCTTTTCATTCAGAATATTCGATAGCTGAATCAATGATAAATACGATTCAATATTTATTAAGGTTTTAAGCTCTTAAATACCTTAACTTGACAAAACTAAATCAATTAATTAAGACCTATGGTTTCAATAAATCAAAACCCCATTGAACTGATTTGGATATTCAATGATAATGGAAATTAACTAGTGAAAAATTCATTCAATAATGACGTAATATTAGTCGTTGATTCACACCAGCCCATATGTCCTCCTGCTATTGTTTCTAGACGAACATTTTCAGGAATTCGGGCACGCATCTCATTCGCTGTGGTTAGCGTATCTTCGACACCTTGAAGAACGAGAAATTTTTCTGCGTTAGATTTTACCAAAAACGTTTTATCTGACCTATTACGCATCGCGATGGCTGAATTCTTGATTGAATTTTCGGACATTTTGTTCGCTGCAGAGACCAGACTTTTGATAACCTGGTGGAATTCATTCGGATCAGAAAATAAATTTGGAATAACCTCTTTAACAAATCGATGCTTATTGTGAGCAACAGCATCTAAAACACGCAACCTATCTTGTTTTTTCTCTTCTGAATCCTCCCAAAAATTTGAATTTAGTAGTACAACCTCTTCACAATTACTGTCTTTTTGAAATAATTCCAGGGCTACATATCCCCCCATTGAATGACCAACTACACTATAGTTTGCAATTTTTAGATCTTTCAATTTTTCTCTAACATCAAAAGCCATCTCTGTAATTGAGCTAAAATTATCCGCTTTATTCATACCATGACCCAGAAGATCTAGTGTGATCACATTGAATTCCAGTCCATCCGCAATATTCTGCCAAATTGCTTTAGATTCGAGGTATCCATGAAGTAATACAACATCTTTCACAGCCAGGTATCGCTAGCTATTCATTAGTTCTTCGATATGATCTGCTTCAATTGGAATGTCAGCCATTAAGTTGAATGGATCACCGGAGTCTTGAACGACTAGGTCATCTTCCAATCTAACACCTAAGTTTTCATCTGGTATATAGATCCCAGGTTCACAAGTGAATACCATTCCTGGTTTAATTGCCTCATTCCATGGACCTACATCGTGTGTGTCCAATCCAATATAGTGTGACGTTCCATGCATAAAGTACTTCTTGTAAGCAGGCCATTTTGGATCTTGATTTTTAATATCTGTCTGGTCAATTAGTTTGAGCTTGAGCAATTCTCCCTCCATGATCTTACCAACTTCAATGTGATAATCCGGTAATGTAATGCCCGGTTTAAGTAGTTTCTGTGCTTCATTTTTAACGTGTAATACAGCGTTATAAACATCTTTTTGACGCTTTGTAAAGCGACCGCCTACGGGGAAACATCTCGTTAGATCCGAAGCATAGTTTGCATACTCTGCTCCAACATCCATCAAGATCACCTCACCATCTTTGCACTGCGCATTGTTTTCAATGTAATGCAATACACAGGCATTGTGACCTGAGGCAATGATCGGAGTGTAAGCAAATCCTCTTGATCTTCGGCGAATGAATTCATGTATTAATTCAGCTTCAATTTCATACTCCCAAACATCAGGCTTTATGAATTTTAAAATTCTTTCTATGCCTGACTTAGTAATATCGCATGCTTTTTGCATTAGCTCTATCTCTAGTTCATTTTTAATCGAACGCAGTTGATGCATAATCGGTGCGCTTCGTTTCACTTGATGTGTAGGATAATCGTTCCTTACTTTTTCAATGAATCGATCCTCTCTTGTCTGAACAGTGGTGTCCGCTCGAAGGTGCTCATTTTTATTCAAATAGATATTATCAACTTCTGACATCATTTGATTGAAAATACGTTCAAAATCCTGAAGCCAATAAACCGTTTTGATTCCACTCACCTCAAATGCTGCTTCTTTATTCAGCTTCTCTCCTTCCCAGATCGAAATATGTTCATTTGTCTCACGTAAAAAAAGAACTTCTCGATGTTCTGCATTGGTTGCATTTGGTGAGATTACCAGAATACTTTCCTCTTGATCAACACCTGATAAAAATAATATGTCTCTGTGCTGCTGAAAAGGGAATGTGCTATCTGCACTAATCGGATAAATATCATTCGAATTAAATACTGCTAATGAACTAGTCTCCATATGATCCATGAAGTCTTGTCTATTCTTAATAAAAAGCTTTTTGTCTATTCTGTTGTATTTCATACCGGTGAATTCTGAGCCTTGAAAATAAGGAATTGTTTTCGGGTCTCTTCCTTTTGAAGAAAAAAACATGATAATACTACATCGTAAATACTTTACGATAATGAATGTAATATTTGTGATATAAGTTAAAAGTTATGAGCACAAAGGACCAAATTTTCGAGGTAGAACAGGTGATTTTTGAGACAGGTGATCCTCTAATTAGTGTAACAGGAATTATGCAACAAGGATTTCTTAAGTACCCTACAGAATTACTCGTTAACTCCACACAGTTAAATTTGATACTCAATCAATTGCAGAAAAATAATTCTTGTGTAGACATTTATCACAATTTTGAATCTGTACAATTAGAAACTGATATAACGCTTTATCGTGGATTATTTGGAAATCTAGAAAATAAACAATTAAATCTAACTTACATTGACAAAATTGAGGCAATAAAAGAGATACGCGCTTGATTTAAAACGACACAAAACCAAGCAACCTTTTAGATGTTTTTTTCGTAATTTAGTGGACTACTGAGTTTTTTAACAAAGAATGTATCCTACAAATCTCAAAATTATGCTGAAAAAAGGAATGTTTTTCATTGTCTCTGTTGGTTTATGCCTCACTTCATGTATTGATCACGAAGTAATCCCTGCTCCAGTTCCACAGGTGGAATTAGACGCTCACTTCATTGGTAACGTTGCAGGATCAACCGTTGAATTAACCGAAAATGTCAATGATTATCTGAATACGAGCTCCGTTGACCTATATATATCTCAGCAACAGGTAAATTCAACTGCAGTTTACTTCTCCA
>JALRKF010000021.1 GCA_023254905.1 Crocinitomicaceae bacterium
TATTTCGGTCAAGTATTGGGTAAAGATTGGGATTGGGAAACGAGCGGTGTCATTTTAGTGAAAAACTGGGCGGATTATCTTAAACCAGTTTTAATTACAGATAGCCCAGAGATTTCAATTTTCGTAGATAAAATCGGTACAAAAAGCTTTGATCTTAGTTACGAATTAAAGGTGAATGACGTATTACATACAAAAGGGGGGTCAACAATGGTTGCTTTTGATGCAAAATCAGGCACGACAATTCAAATTCCAGGTGAGATGCAAAAATTCTTAGAGCAACTAAAAAGGAATAATTTTTGAGTTTCCCTAAAAAACGATTTATGAAGTATGTCATATTATTTTTAGGAATCTTAATTTACTTTGAGGGGTATGGCCAGTTCGACATTGGAATCAAGAAAACAGACTCCTGTTATTTCCGATACGATAGAAATGGTAGACTTCTGAAAACGCCAGAACAAATGCGTTACGCCGAATGGCAATGTGGGAAGCTAGCTGGAGTTATTGATTGTCATGGAAATCTATCCTACGATGAACAATCAAATACTGTAATTAGGATATCAAACGATGCTACAAACCTTATGGGTGTGGGAAAACCGTTCAGTGGTATGTGCGAATCATGTCATATGAATGGAGTGCTGGAAAGGAGAGTTACTTTTATTGATGGAAAAGAGCACGGTGTTGATACTACCTATTACAAAAGTGGATGCCCACAAGTAGTGAGAAGTTTTGAAAAGGGAATTGAAAATGGTTCATGGTATTATTTTTATGATAGTACGGCTATGCCAGCTTGGGAAATGAATTACATGCTTGGTGAGAAGCATGGAAAACAAATTTATTTCACATCAGATGGAGATACCCTTCGTCTAGAGCATTATAAAAATGGATTATTAGATGGCATTAAAAGAGCTTACTATTCGGATTCATCAAAGATCAAGAAGGTCATAAACTACAAATCAGGAAATTTTGATGGCAAGTTTGTGCTGTACAATAAAAGTGGAATTATAATTCAAGATTTGAATTACAAGAACGGAAAGAAACATAAGGAGAACAAGTACTATTATGATGACGGGACACTATTGAAAATGGAAAATTGGAATGAAGGCGTTAAGGATGGAGAGTGGAAAGTTTTCTATTATGAGCAGAATCTTCAAGTAGTTGAAAGTTGGAAAGAAGGTAAAAAGTTTGGTTGGTTTGAGGAATATCATCCAAACGGAGTCGCAAAACGTCGAAGACTCTATAACAAAAAGCAGGAATTGGAGGAAGAGCATAGATACGATGAACACGGTCGTGAGACTTATTCATTTGGTGTGACAATGGAAGATCAAAATGAAGATGATACGGCTCCAACAATTAATGACCGTAAAAAACGTCGAAAGAGGAAGAAAGATTAAATATATCCTACAATGTCGTAGACCAGATAACCAATAATTTCCTTAATTAACTTGTGCCAGGTGATCAAATTATCTAGGTTTGGTATACAATATTGATCCCAGAAATATGATTGATTTTGGGGAGCGTAGAGATCTGTACTAAAAGGAGTACAAATTAAACCTTCATTCTCAAAACAACTAAGAGATCGTTTCATATGCATACCAGAGGTCACCAATATTACTGATTTTAGCTCAGGATAATTTTGTTGTAGATATGCTGTGCTCATTGCTGCGTTTTCGTGCGTATTTTTTGACTTTTCCTCAGTTAATATGTTCTTTTCGTCGAACCCCCAATTCACAAGAACAGACTTAAATTGTTTAGCCTCGTTTAAACCACGATCGCTTATGTATCCATGACTGCCTGAGATTAGTATTTTCTTTACTTTGTTTGCCTTGTAAAGGTTGATTGCTTGCCAAATCCTGTCGGCCTGACGTCGCATGGTAAGGGTTTCGATATCATTATTGAACTCTGCCATTCCTGTGAGGACGATTGCAACATCATGAGTTTCAATATTCTGTAACTTGGTACCTGGAATTTCCCAAAGCCTGCAAAATTCTGAGAAAACAACAGTATTAGTAAAGAATAAAAATAAAACAAGAGCACTCCATTTAAAACGTTTTTTCCATTTCGAGCTTTTGGTTAAGAAATATCCGAAAAGAGAAAAGATTATCCAGTTGAAAGGGGATAGTAAAAATAGCAGTGCCTTTGAGAGAATAAAGAACATGTTCAAATTTATGAACAAATAAGTCAGTAGTCGCAAACACTTGTTAATTTTATACTAGAGAAACTTAAATTGAAATAATGAAACAGATCGAAGAACTTCTTGGTATGCAGTCTGGTGGTTTTAAGGATGCCTTAATTGATATTGGTGTGAGTTTGATAGTAGCTATTTTATTATTAGTAGTTGGATTTTGGTTAGCTCGTGTTTTATCAAAAACGATTGAGCGTGTCTTGAAAGCTAGAAAAACTGATGAAGGCCTAATAACTTTCCTGCGCAGTATGACCTCAATAGGTATTCGGATAATGGTAATCATAAGTGCAGCAACTCAGTTAGGCGTAGAAATGACTTCTTTTGTTGCATTATTGGGAGCTGCAGGATTGGCAATAGGTATGGCTTTTTCAGGAACACTGTCAAATCTTGCAGGCGGAGTGATGATTTTGTTTTTCAAACCATTTAAAGTTGGAGACTATGTTGATGTTGGTGGCATCGAAGGGGAAGTAAGAGAAATTCAGATTTTCAATAGCATTCTCACTACAGTAGACAATAAGATAATCATAATGCCAAATGGTCCAGTGGCTAATGGCACAATCATTAATTATACGATGGCCGAGAAACGTCGTGTGGATTGGACTTTCGGCATTGCGTATGGAGATAATCTCAAAAAGGCAAAAGATCTATTGCAATCATTCATCGAGGAAGACTCGAGAATTTTAAAAGAGCCGGACGCTTTTATTGGTCTAGGGGAGCTCGCCGATTCATCCGTAAATATAGTAGTTAGAGGTTGGGTAAAAACAGAAGACTATTGGCCGGTATTTTTTGATATGAACGAACGTGTTTACACTGAGTTTGATCGCGAGGGACTGAATATACCATTCCCTCAGCTTGACGTAAACCTTATTAAAAATGATGGATGAATCTTGGGGATCTGAATGACCACCCTTTGGTCAAGTTTTATATTGAGAAGAATCATTTTGGCAAGCTTCTTGAAATGGATTTTGAGATAATAAGTCCTGGAGAGATTGTTTACTTTATGAAAATACAAGAAAAGCATTTGGCAACTCCTATAGCAGCGCATGGAGGATCAATTTCAGCTATGATGGATGCAACAATGGGAATTTGTGCTTTGTCAAATGTTATCATGGAAGGAAAGGTAGTTTCTACGATTGAATTGAAGATATCCTATATTGCCCCCGCTCAATTGGGTGATATTTTGAGAGGAAAAGCCAGAACTGTAAAAACGGGACAACGCCACTTATTCATTGAAGGGAGAATCGAAAATGAAAAAGGTAATTTGATTGCCATTGCTTCAGGCACATTTAACGCATATCCCGCAGAAAAAGCAGGATTTTAATCTATCTTTGTAGCTATGGTACTTTTCCTAAATGATGTTGCCACATCGGAAGTTTTTTTAATCTTGGTTTTTATTTTGATCTTCTTCGGTGCGAAGAGTATTCCTGGTTTAGCGCGAACTTTGGGAAGGACTATTCGCCAAGTAAAAGATGCTTCAGCGGAGATTCAGAGTGAAATCAAGAAATCCAGCAGCGAAATCAAGAAGGACTTGAATCTTGATCAAATGTTGGAAGATACAGCGAATGAAATTAAGCGTCCAATGGAACAATATAAAAATGATTTGGAGGATGCTATGAAATATGAATCGCGATCGGGAACAAATACGCAGCAAATGGATTCAATTCCAGAAACAAAAAATGACTTTTTGGGAAATGATTTAGATAATTTAAATAAAGAAGAATAACTATTTTTTACCCTTGCTTTTATTCGCATTTCCCTTACTAATACCTTTCATTTGTTTTCCCTTCAATGCATGGAACTCAGGTGATCCAGGTTTAATTCCGAGGTCTTTTGCTATCTTTCCCCACCCTTCATCTTTTTTGGATTCATATCGTTTTACAACCTCATCAACAGAATTCCCGATGATATCTGCTATTCTCGCGGATAAAATAATCTCTGCAGGCTCAAGTGCAATATCTAAATAATGTTGTAC
>JALRKF010000034.1 GCA_023254905.1 Crocinitomicaceae bacterium
TCAAATTTTCGAAGAAGGGAAATTTGTTCCAGTAACTGTAATCGAAGCTGGTCCTAACTATGTTTTACAAAAGAAAACTGTAGAAAAAGAAGGGTACTCAGCAATTCAATTAGGTTTCGACTACGGAGTAATTCGAGCTGAATTTAAAAGTTTAGGATATGATTACAGAAGACCTCACCTTTGTACAGTACGTGCCTCTCGATATGTTCTTCCTGGACATAATTCATATAGTCTTGGTAAACTAACAGCTAAATTAGGAATTAAGCTAGTAGGCAGACATAGAGCCGGCGGGGATGCATATGCAACTGCTGAGCTTTTCGGCTTATTGATGCAAACCGACCCAAATGGACTTACAAACTTCATAGAGAAGGAAATCAATCCTAAACGACTACATCCAAATCTAGACTTGAATGAGCTGGACGAGATTCCAAATAAAACAGGAATATACAGATTTTATGATGAAACAAATCAGTTACTATACATCGGAAAAAGTATACATATAAAAAAAAGAATTGAACAGCATCTTCGGAACAACAATTCTAAAAAGGGGATTCGGCTGCAACAAGAGATTGCACGAATTGAATTCGAATTAACTGGTTCAGAACTTATTGCTTTGCTCAAGGAATCACAACTTATAAAACAATACCAACCTATATATAATCGCTCTTTACGAAGGAATCAATTCCCATATGGTTTGTACAATTACCAAGATGAAAAGGGATATACTCGATTTTACATTACCCTTGTAAGTCGGAGATCTGATTATCCACTTATCAGTTTCACCACGCGCAGAGAAGCAACTAGCTATATGGAAAGGATGGCTGAAGAGTATGAGCTTTGTAAAAAACTGTGCGATTTATATCAATCCAAATCAGCGTGCTTTCTTTACACAGTTAAGTCTTGTCATGGTGCTTGTGTTGAGGAAGAGAGTTCTGCATCATATAATGCGCGCTGTCATGCCCTTATAGATGAACTAAGCCTCAAGGGAGAAACATTTTACGTCGTAGATAAAGGACGGGGGAAAAATGAAAAAAGCCTAGTTTTCGTTAAAAATGGATTCATCACTGGAATGGGATATGCTCCTTTTCACTTTAACAGCCTTCCTCCTAATAAATGGGATAAATTCCTGACATACATGGCAGAAGATCGAGATGCCAGATCCATTTTGAAACTTTTCCTCAGAAAAAATAAGAAGCACGAGATAATAAGACTTAAGGTCTCGAAATAAGTTGGATAAACCAACTTCCAATTATTGCCATCACTACCAATCCTACAAACACAATCATAATTAAAGTCTTTTATTATAAAACGAGTTCAAATATCGTGCCGTTGGGTGTCTGAACAAAAAAAGGGACACTTTTCAGCGTCCCTTTTCCTTGCATTTGTTTATATTAACTTTTCACCTTACGCACCGTCTTCGAGAAGTCAATGAGCACCGGTGTTGCAATACATACGGAAGAGTATGTACCTACGATAACACCTATCATTAGTGCAAAGATAAATCCTTTAATCGCTGCTCCGCCAAATAGGAAGATGATCAAGAGTACGATAAATGTTGTCATGGAAGTATTGATCGTCCTGGACAACGTTGAATTTAATGACTTATTTATGTTATTATTTTCATTCTCACCTTTATAAATTCCGAGGTTTTCTCGAATTCGGTCAAATACAATAACGGTATCGTTAATTGAATAACCTATTACTGTTAAAATTGCCGCAACAAAAGCTTGGTCTATATCCATGTTGAATGGAAGAATTCCATTGAAAATTGAAAAGACTGCAAGAACTAATGTTACATCATGCAGCATCGCAAGAATAGCTCCAGTTGAATATTGCCATTTACCAAATCTTAGAAGGATATATGTAAAGATGATGATTAACGATAAAATGATTGCAATCGTAGAGGATGATATCAATTCTTTTGAGACAGTTGGCGATACGCTCCGAGATTCCTCGATCGTGAATTCACCAGTTACCTTTTTCGCATTATTCAGACCTTCAATAAGTTTCTCTTTTACTAGTTGGTTCGCTGATTCATCCCCGAGCTTGTAATTCGTTGTAATTTCAAGGAAAAAGCTATTCGATTTTGTCTTCAATAGTGAAGATGCCTCTTTACCATCCTCTTTGAACACTTTACCGAGTTCCTTACCGATGTAATCTGTTTGATCAGCAACTGGCTTCTCGAACTTCACACCAAAAGTTCTTCCTCCCGAAAATTCAACACTTGGATTAAGCCCCTTTGTTAATAGGGCAACCAAACCACCAACAATCAGAACACCAGAAATAATGTAGAACATCTTACGTTTCCCAACGAAATCAATATCGAAGTTTTTAAATGCACCTTTTGTCATTTTGGATTCGAAGTTGATCGTTTTTCCTTTATCCAACCACCAATTGATAACCAGCCGTGTAATAACCAAGGCTGCGAATACTGAAGTAAAAATACCAATGATCAATGTAGTTGCGAATGATTCTATCGGGCCAGAACCAAATACCTTCAAAACAATTGCCGTTAGTAAAGTAGTTACATTGGCATCAATAATCGAGGAAAGTGCCTTTTGAAATCCTGTATCGATTGCAGATTTTAAATCTTTACCTGCCGTTTGTTCTTCTCTGACACGCTCGAAAATAAGTACGTTGGCATCTACGGCCATACCAATAGTAAGAACAATACCAGCAATACCGGCTAGTGTTAATACTGCACCAAAGGAAGAAAGTGAACCAAAAATGAATAGGATATTTGCAAATAGTGCTATGTCCGCAACGATACCAGCTTTACCATAATAGAAGACCATGTAGATAAATACCATCAAAAACGCAATACCGAAAGAAATTAACCCTGCCCTTGAATTTTCAGCACCTATTGTTGGTCCAACTTTTGTCTGCTCTTTAATTACACAAGGTGCTGGAAGCGCTCCTCCATTTAGTAAGCTCGTTAGGTTATTTGCATCTTCCAAAGTGAAAGAACCAGATATTTCCGTATTTCCTGATGTGATCGCCTCGTTAACGCGAGGAGCGCTGTAGACAACATTGTCCATAGTAATCGCTACATACAAACCTTTGTTATCCTCTGTCATTCTACCCCACTTATCTGCTCCCTCATCGGTCATTTTGAGGCTAACTGTCCATTTTGCTTCTTGCTGATTTCTTTCTGTTGAAGCTTGCTCTATATCTTTTCCTCCTACTCTAGCCTTACCATCTTCAGGAACTCGTATCATGTACAATACATACCCTGATTCGTTTGTCTCTGTATTAATGATTTCCATATCCTCAGACCACATGAGTTTAAGATCCTGAGGAAACACGGATTGTATATCTCTTCTATTGATAATAGCGTCTACGGCTGTTCTGTTCTCGGGCAGAACAGCTCCTAAAGCTGGTCCACCATAAGGAAGAAGATAATCCCCTAAACCTTTCACCCCACCCTCTGAAGAATTGTCCAGTGAAAGGTCAAAAGATTCAGTTGAGTCTGAAGCTAGGGCCGTTGAGTCTGAGGAGGTTACTACTGTTGAATCTACAACACTCAATTCTTGTTGTGAATCTTCAGATTGTTCATTTCTTGATATTCTGTCCGCCTCTTGAATAACCGGACCGAGCGCTTGATAATTATATGTCTCAAAAAATTGAAGATTAGCCGTTGACTGGAGTTTTTCAGCTACAGTTGCTTCATCTTGTACACCCGGTAATTCAATATATAATCGGTTCTTGGCAGGATCTTTCTGAATATTTGGTTGGGCAACACCGAATTGGTTAATACGACGATTCATAATTTCTTCAACGCCCTCCATTGCCCCTGTTTCTTTTGTTTTTAAGAAAGAAACCACAGCATCAGATGTTGAATTCATATCAAGCTCCTCGATATCTGAGATAGCGAACAATCTCACTAACTTACCTTGAGGATCAAGAGTATTGTGCTGTTCAGCAAAAATTGTTATGAAATCTCCCCCTTGTGATCTGTAAACATCAAGGGCCTTGTCATAAACATTTTTAAATTCTGAGCTTCTAGGATTTCTCGCATAACTTTTCAGTAATTCTGGAACACTGATTTCTAATGTTACAGACATTCCACCAACAAGATCAAGTCCAAATGCAAGACTACGCTTTTTAACATCCTTGAATGTTGAACCAAAAATCGGATAAACAGAAGTAGTTGCAAGTTGCTTCAGGGTATCATTGACAAAAGCTGCTTTTGCAAGTTCTCTTGCCTCTGGGTCGCTGATTTTTACACTTGTATTGTTTGGAAGGTAAAGCAAACTATCCCCACTTTTTTCCATTGCAGCGAAAACATCATCAACCTTCTGCGCAGAAGCTACGTCTGCCTTAACTTCGACTGAATTCGAAAAATAAGTAAAGGACAATTGATATACGCATATCACTGTCAACAAAATTGTCAAAAACCAAAAAAATCCTCTATTACGCATTTTCGTAAATTATGTTTGTACTTTATTAAGCCTGCAAATATAGACTTTACAATTCTTAAAATCAATAAGAAATGAGGCTTATTTCGATTGGGGGTTCGGACAATCTGAAACACCTCGAAATAACGGTAATAACGAGGATGACTACATTTTTGGATATCAGAGAGTTTCAATAAACTCAGTAAGCCTCTCTGCAAACTTGGGCCAAGATCGCTGTACCTTCTTGATACGTATGTTTTCAGACATTGAAGGCTTCATGTTCTTGGTGAAATATTCAACAACTGCTTTTTTTATCAATTCAGGTTCAGCACTCCGTACTATCAAACCTGTTTTCCCATGCTCTATGGTTTCCTTCAATCCACCGACATCAGTCGCTATCACAGGTACTTCAAAATGATGAGAAACTGCAGTAATTCCACTCTGCGTTGCACTCTTGTAAGGAAGTATGCAAACATCGGCCACGGAGAAGTAGTTGGTAACCTCGGCATCCGGTATATAATCGTTAAAAAGATGGACACGATTTGATAAATGTAATTGATCAATAATCTTTTGATATTTATCAAAAGAACCATAAATCTCACCAGCTACAATTAAGTGATAATTTTCATCGAGCTCAGAAAGTGACTCAAGCAACAAATCAAGACCTTTATATCCCCGAATAAATCCAAAAAAAAGTAGATACTTTTTTTTGCTATCCAATCCGAGTTGCTCGATTGTCTCTAAGCGATCCTTCAACTCCCCAAATTGATCATAAACAGGATGATCGATCAATAAGTATTTAGCATTTGGTTTAAGACCTAAAAGATCATCTCTAACTGCCTCGCTGAGTACAACAAAGCCATCATTATACTTTAAAAAATGTCTATTCGCAGGCTTGTCAAAAAATCGTTTCTCATGTGGTATCAAATTATGAATGATACTCACTCTCTTCGCTGTATTCACTTTCTTGTGGACTGAACCAATCGCAGGACCAAAAAAAGTCATCCAATATTGACTAATGATTACATCTGGTTCAAAACGATTAATCTTTCGTGCAGTCTTAGAATAACTTATTGGATTTATACTATCTAGAATTCTTATCGCTGGGATGTTGTCTGCACTATCCCCACTCTGAACAAATTGTGTTTTTCCTGGAAAGAGCAAAGAAGGATACTGCCTTTTAAAGGTGAAAGCTTTCACTTCATTCTTTGTTTCCAACGCACGAAATAGCTTAGCTCCAAATTGAGCAATACCCCCTCTGTAGGGATAAAATGCAGAAAGTAAAGCGATTTTCATCGATGCGAAAATAGGGAATATTAATTATTCGAAACCTGACGAGACAAACGAATAATAAACCTCTGTTCCAAATTTAACCTCGGTTTGAGCAAAACCATAGTAGGTGTAACGATCATGTCTATAAACTAGTCCAATATCTTTCGCCCAAACTTCATATTTTCTACTCGTATCAATAGAACTTGGGAAATCGTCTTGTTCAACGGTTACAGTACTATCAAACAGACTTCCTGAGATGCTGTATGGCTCGTGAATATCCATATAATAGCAAGCTAATTCGTTCTCCGTATTGTACGCATTAGCATCCCATTCTTTCTCTATCGTAGGAGAAAAAACAAGCTTTACGCGACGCTGGTTTTCCTCGATAATCTCACCTCTAATTCCATCTATCAAACCATACCAAACATCCTGTAAAAACCATGGATCGGATGATTGAGATCGAATATATCTTCTAAATATTTTTCCTTCTCGACCTTCATTGTCGGTATATAATTCACCCCAAACCGTTTTCAATTGATAACGTGAAGTGTCGTGGTGAATTAAAGCATCATCATCATGAATAATATCTAAAACATCGTATATCACGTATCTTCCCTCATTCATTCCAAAATAATCAAAATGATAATTCGGTTTTGGATCGGGCTTGCATGCTGAACCAACTAAAATAATCGCTAGAAATAAAATTGTGCTTCTCATCTCTTTTATGAGACGAAGTTAATTAAAACATAGTTGTTTTATCTGTTTGGATCAATTCCCCTCTCTTCAAGTAGCTTTAAGTGTCTATCAAGTTTCTCACCTTCTAGGATCTTTCCATTACAGTAATATACTTCTTTTACACGCTTCATGTTTTCATCATAAACGACCCACCAACCGTGTTGTACACCATTTTTGTAGCGCTTGAGCATAAAGCGTTTACCATTTGGGTGAAATTCTTCCCAGATCCCTTCACGCTTGTTATTTTCAAACTGGCCTTTGATCATAAGGATTCCACTTTTAAAATACCTATTGTATTGCCCCTCCCGATTTCCGTTTATCCATTGAAAAGTTTCTGACACAATCTGACTTTTATCCAGTGGATCCTCTGGTACGAAATAGATCGTTTGTAATCCATGAATAGAATCTCCTTTATAGGTTGTTGTATTACTTAACTTTCCTGATGGCCCAAAACTTACCCAAATACTATCTTTCCGAAGATTCGTGTATATACCGTAGGTCATTAGCTTACCATTTGGGTGATAGAAGAAGGCTTCAGCACGACCCGAACCATCACCATGATCCACCACAGCTTTGACTTTTCCATTTTCATAAAAATAACTGAATTCACCTACAGGCTTATCGTTCTTGAACTGCCCTTTGTATTCATAAACATTCTTACCCTCATGAACTTTTCTCCACTCTCCTTGCTTTCGGCCTTGAGAATCCACCTTGTTATACTCCTGAGCAAAAAGAACAGGTGATAACCCTAGAAAAAGTATGATGAATAATCTTGTCATTTATTTAGTTCATTTAAAAGTTCGATCAAACTGTGCACGCTGGCATCTGCTTTCACGCTAACAGGCTCTTCGGTTAAAACTCTCACTGTCTTCATACCAAGATTCCTGCCAAACTCGACATCTGTATCCGTGTCCCCTACCATCACCGCATGCTCAAAATCTATTTGCGGAAATTCTTCTTTGGCCATAATCGCCATTCCTGGATTCGGTTTACGAATATCGTCTTCTGCTCCTTTCAGGTTTGGTGCGAAATAACATTTATCAATCTTAGCTCCAGCTCTGTAAACTTCGTCACACATATAATTGTGCACATCAAAAAGGTTACGTTCCGTCATGATGCCTTTTCCTATACCTTGCTGATTAGTTACAACGATGATCAATCCGAAATATCTTCCGAATCCTCTGATTGCTTCTTTTACTTCCGGTAAAAACTTGAATTCTGATCGATCCGTGACATAACCGCCCCAGATCCTTTCATTGATAACACCATCCCTATCCAGGAATAATGTCCAGGTTCTATCTACACCCCAATCTTTAATCGACATGGATCGTTTTCTCCACTAAATACACGTTTCGTGTAGATGAATTACGACCGATCATCTCAGCAATAAATCCTGCCAGAAAGAATTGCGAACCGATTACCATTGCGGTTAATGCAACATAAAATTCAGTTCTGTCAGCAATCAATCTTGCCGATTTATCGATGAACAATTTGTCGATACCAAGATAGATGGTAAATCCAAATCCGATGATAAACATCAAAATACCCATTGCTCCAAAGAAATGCATAGGTTTTTTTCCGTATTTACCCATGAAGGCAACAGTCATCAAGTCTAATGGTCCATTCAGGAATCGGTTCAACCCGAATTTAGTTACACCGTACTTTCTTGCTTGATGCTGAACAACCTTCTCTCCGATCTTTGTGAATCCAGCATACTTGGCTAAAGGCGGAATATATCTGTGCATATCACCATAGATCTCGATGCTCTTTACAACAGCATTCTTGTATGCTTTTAACCCACAGTTAAAATCGTGCAAGTGAATTCCGGTAATCCTTCTCGCCGCCCAGTTATACAGTTTTGTCGGTATCGTTTTGGTAATCGGGTCATAGCGCTTCTTCTTCCAACCGGAAACCACATCATAATCATCTTCCATGATCATTTTGTAGAGGTCAGGAATCTCATCAGGAGAATCCTGAAGGTCAGCATCCATGGTAATAACTACGCTACCCTGAACAGCCTCAAAACCTTTCTGAAGTGCAGCAGACTTTCCATAATTACGCTGAAACTTCATCCCTTTTACTTCTGCGTGATCCTTACTTAGCATTTCGATGACATTCCATGAACCATCCTTACTTCCATCATCCACAAACATGATCTCGTAAGTAAAATTATGCTCGTCCATGACGCGTTTTATCCACGCATGAAGCTCCGGTAAAGACTCGACTTCATTGAAGAGTGGTACAACTACAGAAATATTAATGTCCAAAATCTTTCTTATTCGGTTCGCTTACAAATATAACAAGTACTTCCTTGGATATACGTTTAATTGAATTGCTTAACGATTTTTAAGGTTTCACCTGCCGCCTTGAGCACATACATTCCTGAACGCAACATATCTGTTTTTAAAGTTCCCATATAATACCCATTTCGAACAACTCTACCTCTCATATCATGTATCTCGAAATAGGAATCATGTTCGAGTCCTTCCAAATTTAACTCGTTGTTGAATGGAACTGGATATGCTCTCAACTTATTAAAAGTTAGTTCTTCCGTTGAAACTTCCGTTTCTTCCAATATCATAAAGTGATCCAAGGCCGCTTCTGTTATGTTGCCATCGAATAAGTCACCAGTAACGAATGAGAACTGCATAAACTCGGTAATATTTATGAAATCGGACAGCTTGATTGTTTTTGAAACCCATTGTCCAAAATTCGGGATATCTTGACCGACCTTATCTATGGTGACCTCATCAATTCCATTTGAAACAACGATGTACAATGTATCATCGACATTACCTGGTCCAAAGTTGTTATAAAACCATCTCTCGTAATGAACGTAGGGCTCAGCTATACTTGTTAAATCCATTACAGGTGAGGTTAAAGTTGTTGAACCATCGTCTACATCCCCCACATTTGGCGACTGACTTGTATTGATCTCAGTAACATAGCATCTATCGCCACAATCATTATTTAAATCAAAAGGAGGGGCAGAATTATTATCGTTTCCGGTTGGAACGCCCCACTCCCACATTCCGGTTTGGGCACTTCCCGAAACTGTCCAACCATTATCAAATGAAAAATCATCGTAGTAACCCGGCGTTAGATAAACATTAATTGTCCCTGTAAATTGATCAATATCAAAATCGAAACAATCTGTTCGATAACCCCATTTGCCAACAATGACCTCGTATACCTCTTGGTAATATAAATCGAATTGTTCCTGTCCAAGAGCATTCGTAGCTCCCTCGTGATCCATCAAGATCGCCGAAAGTCGAATATCGGCATTATCCAATGGCATGGAAGTATCATCATCAAATACATTTACTGTTAATTGGAAAGTAGGAATGGGTTGCAGCGCTATATTCTGGGTGGTAATTATACCTGAATTGATATTTACTGTGACAGTTTGCGGGTAATAGCCCACTTTGAAATATGTCACATCATAAGATCCTGATGAAGCCATTCCTGTTGCATAAAATCCAATGGAGGAAGTATATTCTATCTGATTATTCCCAACAAGCGTAACTTCTACCTGATCAATGGGCGACAGCGTTACAGCATCTGTTACAGTTCCTTCTAAAAACGATGCCTGATTGTAATTTGAACCAAGAATAAATAAACCGTATTCTTGATCTGATGCCAAAATGATGTTATTCGACATGAAAGGGTACACACCCCAACAACCATCATAACCTGTTGTTTGGGTTGGATACGTATCAAAACTTCCTACCTCAACCATGTTATATGGATGTGTCACATCATGCACAACAACACCATCAGAATAATAACTCGTTATCAAATAATTATTTTTAAAATGGGTATTATGCGGAATTACACCTGCTCCTGGCGAACTTTGAATTCTATCGACCTCCACAATATTCGCTGGATCTGAAACATCATAAGCACCGATATAAGCTGAAGATACTTCATCCGTTGTGAATACATACTGACCATCATCAGAAGGCCAAATATTATGTGAAAATGTGGATGGAGTAAATTTAGTTCCCAAAAGTACTGGATTTGATTTATCGGATACATCAACTATACTAATAAACCCATCATTAATATGCGCTAGATACATGGTATCTCCGCGAACAAAACCGTCATGAACGTACCAATTATCAAAAACACCTACTTCGTTTGGATTCATTGGATCCGTTGCAACATCAAGAATGATTACTCCACCATTACCTCTGTTAGCTCCGAAGATGTAAGCGTAGCCATTCTCGTCAATGTAAATATTGTGAGAGCTCTGCCACTCGCCACCCGAAGGACCGTTATACACTGTGGAAGTTAAAGACGTGGACCCAGGTAAAAGAGACATATCAATGATCGTTAAACCGCCCATAGCCTCCGTAGTAATATAGGCATGTGTTCCCCAAGTTTTGATATCTCTCCAGATTGAGTTAATTCCTGGCTCCCAGTAGACTTCTGATGGATTCACTGGATCGGTAACATCCACAATGCTGGTTCCATCTGTAGTACCAACAATAGCGTATTGGTTTGATCCCGTTTCATAACCCCAAATATCATTAAGGTCACAATTATGCAAAGTATTAATATCAAGATGCCCAAGTGAGTCAAGTTGAACCTGACCTATCAACCCCATGGGCATCGATAATGCAAGAGCGATTACAAAAGTTTTTAACATATGTTCTAGTTTGATGGTGCAATTTACAAAATCGCCTGACCAAATTGGAAGAAATATCATATGTTGTCTTGAACTATTTCGTTTACATAGTAAGATGAAATAGAATTCGTGCATCTTCAAGGATTGAATAAACACAATTTCATCGGATTAGACTAACCTAATTACAGGTGGAAATTGACCTCAAATTTTCTTACCTTTGCACGTCTTTAATCAATCATTATGGCCAAAGAATCTGTTGCTGAAAAAGCTGACCAATTAGATTTTGAATCATTCAAGAATGAGATACTGAACGACTTTAAACTTGCGAACTTATCGAGAGAGGCGTCTCTTTTGGGTAGAAGAGAAGTTTTAACCGGCAAGGCAAAATTTGGAATTTTTGGTGATGGTAAAGAAATTGCTCAAATCGCACTTGCTAAGCAATTTAAAAATGGAGATTTTAGATCAGGTTATTACCGTGACCAAACCATAATGATGGCGATTGGCGAGCTAAATGTGCAACAGTATTTTGCTGGACTCTATGCACACACGGATGTAGAGCAGGAACCACAATCTGCTGGTAGACAAATGGGAGGGCATTTCGCAACACGTAATCTAAATATTGATGGCAGTTGGAAGAATTTAATGGAGCAAAAAAATAGCTCCTCCGATATATCACCTACTGCTGGTCAGATGCCGCGCCTACTAGGATTAGCGCAAGCATCAAAAGTTTATCGCAATAGCCCTGTATTGAGTAATATTGAAGACTTCAAAAAATTTACAAATGCAGGAAACGAAGTCGCATTTGGTACTATCGGTGATGCATCGACCTCCGAGGGACCATTCTGGGAAACTATTAATGCAGCAGGTGTATTACAGGTTCCATTGGTTATGTCAATCTGGGATGATGGTTATGGTATTTCCGTTCCTCGCGAGCACCAGACTACCAAAGGAAGTATCTCCGAGGCTCTTGCAGGTATGCAGCGGACGGGTGAAAAAAAAGGATATGAAATTTTTGTGACAAGAGGTTGGGATTACCCACATCTATGTGAAACATATGAAAATGCTGTAAAACTTGCCCGTGAGGAGCATATTCCAGTACTTATTCATGTAAAAGAGGTTAATCAACCCCAAGGGCACTCGACAAGTGGTTCACATGAGCGCTACAAAAGTGAAGATAGATTAAAGTGGGAGACAGAATTTGATTGTATCAATAAGTTCAAAGAATGGATCTTAAACTATGATGCTAATGGCCACAGAATTGCTAATAAGGAAGATTTAGATGAAATTCAAAAGGAAGCAAGAAATACTGTTCGCGATCAGAAGAATGCAGCCTGGAAAGCATTCTTGAAGGATATCAACCAAGAGCTAGCTGATGCTATAGCTTTGATGAAAGCCTTAGCGGAGGAAAGTGATAACAGAGCTTTCATAGAAAAAATAGCTCATGATCTGGAAAAATCAATGGATCCGATTCGAAAAGATATTTTGAGTGCGACAAGAAAAGCCTTAAGAATAGCCCGAAATGACAATGGATCTGCAAAGAAAAATTTAAGTGACTGGATTAAAGATCAAATTGCTGTCAATTATGACCGTTACAGCAGCACTTTATACAGTGAAAAATCAGATTCAGCTCTGAACGTGGAACCCATAAAACCGACGTATGGAGACGATGGAGCAATGACAGATGGACGAATTATTTTAAGAGAAAATTATGATAAAATCCTTGAAAAGTATCCTCAATCACTAGTTTTTGGCGAGGACGCCGGTAAGATAGGCGGCGTGAACCAAACTCTTGAAGGAATGCAGGAAAAATATGGTGAATTACGGGTTTCAGACACAGGAATACGAGAATGCACAATAATTGGTCAAGGCATAGGCATGGCCATGAGAGGTTTGAGGCCAATAGCGGAAATTCAATATTTGGATTACCTATTGTATTGCATTCAGGTGCTCTCGGATGATCTTTCTACGGTTCAATACAGAACGAAAGGTGGGCAGAAGGCACCACTCATTGTAAGCACCAGAGGTCACCGCCTCGAGGGAATCTGGCACAGTGGATCACCTATGGGTATGATCATTAATTCGTTACGCGGCATGCATGTATGTGTTCCTAGAAACATGACAAAAGCAGCGGGATTCTACAATACACTTATGGCAGCTGAGGAACCAGCCCTAGTTATTGAGCCGTTGAATGGTTACAGGTCAAAAGAACCGGTCCCAACCAATATTGGTGAATTCAGGGAACCTCTCGGGATACCAGAGGTCGTGGTGGATGGAAGTGATATAACCATGGTATCCTACGGATCTACGTTAAACATATGTGAAACCGCAACCAAACAACTGAAAGAACTTGGCGTTTCTGTTGAATTGATTGATATCCAAACACTCCTTCCTTTTGATATTAAACACGGTATTGCGGCTTCGTTATCAAAAACAAACAGGCTAATGATTGTTGATGAAGATGTAAGCAGTGGAGCTACTGCTTTTATACTTGACAAGATCATTACTGAACAAGGTGGTTACTACCATTTAGATTCTGCGCCTGTCACTTTAAGTGCAAAAGATCATCGACCTGCATACGGGTCAGATGGTGACTATTTCTCAAAGCCGAGCCTAGAGGATATTGTAGAAAGCGCATATGCAATGATGACGGAATCGAATCCTGAAGATTTCCCCTCGATTTATTAATTTTAGGAAAGAACAAATTTAAGTTCTACCCAATCATGAATATGATTAATTGGTATGAGTATTTGTCTTCATTTGAAGATATCCTTAGTAGAAAATTAAGAAAAAAGCCTTACGACAATGCGGCTTATCTGCAGTATGTAAAACTCAATAAGTCAAGAATGAATCGATGGCTAAGAACTGGACTACTTAAGGAATCAACTCAACAGACAATTGAAAAAATTAGGGAAGTTCAAAACTGGTATATAATTACTGAACCATGGTGCGGAGATGCAGCACATAGTGTTCCTTTTATCTATCTATTGAGCGAACTCAATCAAAATATTAAGTTGACATTAATCTTACGTGACTCTGAGCCTGAATGGATAGAACGATATCTCACAAATGGTTCGCGATCTATTCCAAAACTAATCGTTCGAAATAATTATGATGAGGATTTATTCACCTGGGGACCAAGACCAAAAGAATGCCAGCTACTAATATCAGAGCTTAAAAAGCAACAGATTTCAGACGAAGATATTAAAACACGTGCACAAGAATGGTATAACAAAAACAAAGGAATAAGCCTTCAGGAAGAAATCAGAAATAAAATTGAGCTTCATCTCAATTCACGGTCATGAAAATCACGAGTTAATTCGATATACTCCTCAGTGTAAGAGTTATCTTCATTTCGTAAAACGAATCGCGAAATATTTTTTTCTGATTGACTTAATTCAAAAGTTAAAATTGCACGATTAACCGGACTACTTCTTTTACCTTGTATCTCAATTTTTTGATTAAGGTAAAGTCCAACTCCTAATCCAGCTAACTCCCAATGCTCGGTAAGGTTATAAGGGATGATCACTTGAATTCTTCCTCCTTTTTCAAGCATTTTAACTGATTTCGATAATAGTTTAAATGCGGACAAAGAGTCAGCATGTCTAGCGAGAATTTTAGTTCGATCGAAATTTTTAAGACTGTTAATAAAATAGGGAGGATTGGATACTATCAAACTGAACTTATGAGAAGACTCGTATTCATTATAATCAATGCAGCTTGTCTTTACACGGTCTGAAAAACCTGACTCGCGAATGTTCTCACTCGCTTCCAGAAATGCAGACTCCTCTATTTCTAAAGCTTCAACCAAAGCATGTTTGTAGCGCTGAGCAAGCATCAATGCAATGACTCCTGTGCCTGAGCCAATATCTAAAATATTTGACGGCTTAGGATGTTCGGCTATCGCACCCAGCAACATTGCATCTGTCCCAACTTTCATTGCGGACATGGATTGCTTAATTTGGAAATGTTTAAATCTAAAGGTACTCATGACCCAAGGTAGAGTTCGATCAGTCCCTGAGGCGCATTTACATACAATTCTCGTTTCTCTCTCTCTAACTTTTGAATTAAACCATCGATTAGTGGCAACAAAACCTCAGTGCCGTTATGATTAATTTGTAGGAGTGGATTAACCTTATTATCAATTACCATCTCTAAAATACCAACCTCACCGTAGTTTTTATCTATGACTGTATACCCCACAATCTCATGATCATAAAAATTATTTCCTTCTAATACTGGAAGAATCTCTTCAGGTAAGTATACTTTTCTTCTAACAATTCTTTTTGCAGCTATTTCCGAATCAATATTCTCCAGTTTCACAGTAAGATACCCGTTGTTCCTGATCTTAGAGTGCTCAATAAAAAAGGGAGTCAATTGATCATTCAAATCAACAAAGATCATCTCTAGATCATCGTAATCGCTTGGATTAGTAACGTCCAAAAACAGCGAAACTTCACCTTTAAATCCGTGAAGTTTCGCGACATATCCTAAATGAAAGCAATTTGCTTTATCCATTTATGACTTTATTTCCTACTCTGCTTTATCCTCAGAGGTTTCCTCAGAATTTTCTTCGGCTGCTGGTGCTTCTTCTGCTACCTCTGCTGCTGGTGCTTCTTCTGCTACCTCTGCTGCTGGTGCTTCTTCCTCTGGAGTGTTTTTGGCCTCAATTGCTTTCGCTCTTTCCTCCTTCGCAGCTGTCTCAGCTTTCAGACGGTCAGCTTTTGCTTTTTCCGCATCTTTTAACAATCCATCTCTCTTCGCAGAAATTTTATCTTCCTTTTCCTTCAACCATGCTGTGAATCTTTCCTCTACCTGTTCATCGGTCAACGCACCCTTCTTCACACCATTGATAAGATGATTTTTGTAGAGCACTCCTTTGTAGGATAATATAGCTCTTGCCGTGTCAGTCATTTCTGCACCAACTTGCACCCAATGTAAGGTGCGGTCAAAATCCATGTTGATTGTAGCCGGATTAGTATTCGGATTATAAACTCCTAGTTTCTCGATGAATTTACCATCTCTTTTAGCGCGGCTGTCCGCGGCTACGATATGATAGAAAGCTTTCCCTTTCTTACCATGTCTTTGCAATCTAATTCGAGTTGCCATACTTGTGTTGTGTTATACTTTGAGGTACGAAACCTCGGTTAATAATTAAAAATGAGGGGCAAAGATAACAAATTCTTCAAAATTCTACGAAGCTAAAAGAGAGAAATATTTGAAATAATTAATTCTACCAATATTATACCTTGCATAGCTTTAAAATAAGCATTAATTTCAAACCGAACTAACGTAAAAATTCGATGAGGAGTCTACTTGCACTCATTTTGGTAATTTCAGGATTCACCTACGGTCAAGGTTACCAGGTCAATCTTCAAGGACAAGTGCAACAAGGAATGGGAAGTGCAGGCGCTGCCCTCCCTAATGGAGCATCATCTTTGTTTTACAATCCAGGAGCTTCAGCCTTCGTGGATCATAATGATGTCGAACTTGGTGCTACTGCAGTCTTTGGAAACGTACTATTTACGGACGCAAACAATGGAGAAAACTGGAGAACAAATTCACCTGTAGGGACTCCATTCGCGGCATACGGACTATTCAAACCAAGTGATAGCAGTAAATTGAGACTTGGAATAGCTGTTTATACTCCTTTTGGAAGCACTGTTTCTTATGAAGATGGATGGACAGGAAGATTTGCACTAACACGACTTGAATTAATGTCAATTTTTACGCAGCCAACGGTTTCCTTTCAAATAACAAACAATCTTAGCTTAGGGGCAGGAATTGTTTACAGTTATGGAAAAGTAAACTTACAAAGAGATCTACCTATAAGTTTTGCAAACGGTGACTATTCAAACGTGGAGCTTTCAGGAACCGGTCATGGATTTGGTTTTAACACAGGAATCTATTACAAACCAATCGACGTACTTTCTTTAGGATTAAGTTATCGATCTGAAATATCCATGAGTGTTGATGACGGATTGGCCACATTCAATGTTCCTGAAGCCTTGAATGAGAACTTTCCTGATGGCAGTTTCGCATCAGCCCTTCCACTCCCTCAAGTGGTGACCTTCGGAGTGGGTGTTACACCAAATGAAAAATTGACAGTAGCATTTGATGCCAACTATGTTGGTTGGAGCGCTTACGATACGCTTGCCTTCGATTATGAGAATAACACCGAGTCATTGGATGATACAAAGTCGGCGAGAAGCTATAAAAACGCCGTAGCAGCGAGACTAGGCGCGCAATACATATTGAATGAAGCTTTCCAATTTCGATTAGGATTCTCTTATGCGGTAACTCCTGTACAAGATGGATATGTCACACCAGAAACCCCAGATAACAATAGATTGAGCTATACAGCAGGATTTGGATACAGCTTTTTAGACAAATTCAGAGTGGACGCATCTCTCCTTTTTACAAAACTGGAACGCACCGACACGAACTTAGAAACTAACCTGAGAGGAACATTTAAAACCATTGTTTTCGCTCCCGGACTTTCACTTAATTATGCCTTTTAACATGAAGAAATATTTAATCATAGCTCCGGTTGCCTTAGCGTTCATTGCTTGCAAACCTCAAAATCCTGAGCCAAATGCTTCAATGGGAACAGTTGACGCTACTACCTTCATCGCTGTTGGAAACGGATATGTCCAAGGGTATATGAATGACGCACTTTACAGAGGTGGTCAGGAAAGTTCAGTAGGAAATATTCTAGCGAAGCAGTTCAGTCTAATCAATGAAGTTAGTTACGAGCAATATCTTACAGCAGAATCTTCATTGGGAACAAATTTCAACGGTGATGCTAGACTCACGATGGGATACAAAACAGATTGCAATAACGAAACCTCCCTTTCCCCAGTGCGCGCTTCTACTAGTGGTGATGCATCAATACTAGGAGGAAGTGTTTATTCGGCTTCAAGTCCTGTGCAGAATTTTGGCATCGCCAATGCGGATATTAGCTTCTTTGTCAGTCCAACATTTGGTTCAACAAATGGATTTGTTGAACGAATTGCAGAAGATCCTTTCAATCAATCTCTGAAAGATCAAATGAATCAAATGAATCCAACATCATACTTGTTTGCGCTTGGTGAATCTCAGATTTTGAACTATGCTATGAGCGGAGGTGATAATGGCACGACGATACTTCCTGCAATAAATGGCGCTGGAGGAAATGATTTTGAATCTTTTTCACAATCGATCATAAGTGGATTGGAAAACTCCGCTAGTTCAGGCGTGATCTGCACAGTTCCTGATGTTACCGATTACCCTTACTTCAATGTGATTCCTTGGAACTTCTTAGATATCGATTCAGCAGACGCTGCTTTATTGAATCAGTTGTATCAACCATTCAACCCTGAAATGAATTTTGTTGCAGGTCCAAACGGATTCGCGATCGAAGACCCGAATGCACCATTCAATGTCCGTCAGATCAAAGAGGGAGAGTTCATTACATTGTCTATCCCATTGGATTCTGTGCGTTGTTATGGAATGGGGTCTATATCCCCTATTCCGCAGGAATATGTTCTTGATTCAGCTGAAGTAGCAACAATCAAAAATGCAATAGCAGACTATAATCAAACGATCAATAATCTAGCGGCTCAGTTTGATATTGCAATTGCAGATATCCATGGAATCTATGCTAGTATGTTAAATGGTGTGCTTTACAATGGCGTTGATACAAACGCCGAATTCGTAACTGGCGGATTTTTCTCATTAGACGGGAGAAATCCAACACCTAAAGGAAATGCATTCATAGCAAACGAAATATTAAAGGCAATCAATCAAAAATACGGAGCAAAAATTCCTTACTGTGATCCTGGTGATTACATTAGCGTAGAGTTCCCTTAATACAAAACCAAATACTGTATACTATGAAACAAACAATTACATTTATTTTCTTCATCCTAAGTATTATATCATTCGCCCAACCTTGCAACGGAGGTCGATATGCATCCAACATTTTTACAACTGTTGATGTAACAAGTGACATTCAATATGGGCAGAATCTAGATCTCGCTGGAAGCAATGTGGATCTATTTCTAGATTTCTATGAACCAAATGGTGATACAGAAACTGCAAGGCCGCTGATAATTTGGGTGCACGGAGGATCATTTATTGGAGGCTCTAAAACCGATGGAGATATGGTTGCATTAGCGACGGATTTTGCGGAAAAAGGATTTGCATGTGCCTCGATAAACTACCGATTAGGATTGAACTTCCCCCCTGACTCATCAAGTGCTATAAGAGCTCTTACACGGGCTGTTCAAGATTTAAAAGCAACTGTTCGATTCTTTTACAAGGACAGAGCTACCACGAATAACTATAGAATTGACACTACTAAGATCTTTCTGGGTGGAACATCTGCAGGAGCCCTGACAGCACTGCACTACGCTTACTTGGACAAACCATGTGAAATTGAACACTACATGGATGCTGGAACACTTACCTCTCTTGGCGGGATAGAGGGTGATTCAGGCAATGCTGGTTACTCAACAGATGTTATCGGTATCCTGAACGGCGCAGGAGCACTAGCAAGCTATGCGTTCTTGGAGGCTGGAGACATTCCTGTATGTTCGGTACATGGGGATGCAGATGATGTTGTGCCTTACATTAGAGATTACGCCAGTGTTGGACCCCTCAACATTATATACATGGATGGAAGCAGAATGATTGATGAGCAGGCAAGTGCCGTTGGCGTCGCTTCAAATCTTTACACATTTTATGGAGGTGGACATGTACCCTATGCTGGTAATGCTGCAAATATGAATATTACCATTAATTTTTACCGAGATTTTGTGATTGATTTAATGGGATGTACAGATACACCATTACAACCAGAAAATACACCTTCCGGTACAGCTAATCTTTATTTGCCACCATTCTGTGATCTTAATACTCAAGAATTTGTCTTTGAAGACGCGTTCTTGATTTATCCCAACCCTTCCGATGGCGTTTTTACCATTGAAACTGATGAAGCAGGGATTATTGATATAATAGATTTAACAGGCAAAAAAATCTTTTCAAGAAATATTGATGAAAAAATAAAAGTTGATTTAGGCGACCAAACGAGAGGCTTGTATATACTTAGACATACAAATTCTCAAAATAACATTTCGATACACAAACTGATTATTGAGTAATGACAGTTGATTACCAGCGACAGATATTCGAGATAATAAAACGAGAAATTAGCGGTAAGGACTCTCTCGGAAATGTCATTGGTGACATACTAAATATAAGTCAAGATGCTGTATACCGGAGGTATCGTGGTGAAACACATTTGACAATAAATGAAATGGAGAAGCTCTCAAGAGCCTTCTCCATTTCTCTTGATAATCTATTTGATTTAGATAGAACCAAAATCCTTTTTGACTTCCAACCACTGAATCTTATTGATTTCAGTATGGATAGTTATTTAGAGAACATTTGTAATACTATTCTCTCAATCAAAAGTCAAAAAAACCCGTCACTGATAATGACCATTAATAATACTCCGCTTATTCAGCTTTTGAATTTCCCTCACCTTGTTCGTTTCAAACTATTCTTCTGGGCAAAGACGCATTTACAGATAAAGGAATACGAGAAAACTCTTTTCAAATATGAAAAAATATCCGAGCGAACTTTTCAAACAGGAGTTACAATTCTGAAGAATTATATCACCATTCCTTCCAAAGAAATCTATGATCTGGATCTTTTACGTGGGTTTGCGCGTGAGATTGTGTACTATTATGAATCACAACTCTTTGCAGACGCAAATTACGCAATACATCTACTCGATAAATTGATCGAGTTTGTGAATCACCTACAACATCAAGCAGAAGAAGGAAAAAAATTCATCTTTAATACAGAACCGCCTGCGTTTGGTAATGAGTTCGAAATGTACTTCAATGAAACACTTAATGCTAGTAACAGCTATTACTACAAAACTGAAAATGGCGAGGGATTGTTCATTTCTCATAATTTGATGAACTCAATTCACACAACAGAGCAAGTATACGTCAAAGACAGTAAACAAATCCTCGATAAGCAACTTGCAACCTCAAGTATAATTAGTAAGGTAAATGAAAAAGAACGAAATAGTTATTTCTTTAAAATTCGTAATGTAATCGAAAAGCATAAAAAGCGAATTGAACTCGATATGAGCATCTAGATAATTGATTTTCGCAATTAAAATCTGCTTTTACTCATCTATTCCAATTTTTATTTGTGTATTTCACAAATATAACCATTGGTACACGCGTGATTCAGTAATGTTTTTGTAAAAAACCATAGTAGATTTGAACTATAAATCAATTCTATTATGAAAAGTTCTATATCAATAATTGTACTAGCTCTTGTACTTATTAATGTATCAAGAATTGCAATGGCACAAGACAATCCATGGAAACAAAATAGTAAGGAAAATCCATGGAGTAAAACAGATTCAATTGAATCCAAGGATGACATTCAGTCAACATTAAATAAGGAGACTTCCGAGGTTGAACCGAAGAAAGATGATTTATCGACTTCTCAAAGAGGCTCTTCAAACGGCAATGAAATAATGTTTCGATACACATCCACCAGGGTTTTAATCGATGCCAACTCAAATATGCTTGACAAAGAAATGAACAAGCATATCCGAAGATACTATAAATCACGCGGTATGTTTTGGAGCAACTTTGGTGTTACTATCGGATCCATAACAACATCAATAGTATCAGGGAGTCCAGTAGCACTGGTCGGTATCTTAGGGGGTGCTGTTGCATCAGGTTTCAACTCGAATAAATCTAATGAAGCTTTAAGTGCTTTTATAGCAGATAACCCAAAAGCCGATCAAAGTATTATCAACAAGTACAAGAGAAAGCTACGTTCAAAAAAAATCATTTCAGGAATAGGTGGGATCGGTGCGGGTTTAGGCGCAACAATCACCGCAGGATTAGTAATTATCATCGTAGCAATAGCAACATTTTAAAACAATAATATCAAAATCAATTCTATTAAAATTAAAACAAACAATTATGAAAAATCGATTTATCACCGCAGCATTACTGACATTATCCGGATTTATGGCATTTGCACAAAAGTCAACCATAGGCGTATCCAACCCAACAGTTAATGGATTGTATGCAACTACGGATATTGCATCAAAAATCATCCAACTCGAATTGACAAAAATTAACCAATTCACCGTTTATGATCAATTTGACATTAATGAAGTGTATGATCAGGACAACACGCTTAAAGATAACTGCCATAGCCGAAATTGTCTTGTAGAAATGGGTAAAAAGCTTAATGCAGACCTTATGGTAACCGGTAGCTATGACCTTCTTGGAGACAAAATAGCGATTTCACTAAAATTCATTGATGTAAAATCAGAAACCGTTAAATATTCCGGAATAGGAGAATTCAATAATCAGGAGAGTGAGTTGCAAAGAATGACCGAAATAGTTTTACGCGACATTCTTGAATTAGAGCAAGATGCGGAACTCGTAAAACGCCTCACTTTCAATAACGATCCAATAACTTCGAACAAGGTAGGCCAAATAAATAATTCAGGACCTCGAATTGGAGTAGCGATGATGACGGGTAATGTAGCTGAGTTTGCCACGCGATCCTCTCGAAAAGGAGGACTTGGAGTCGCTCCAGTAGTAAGTATGATAGGTTATCAATTCGAGGCACAGTATGTCGGCACTGAAAACTTCTCTGCACTTGGAGAATTCATATTCAACGTTTCAGGACTAGAACAAGGTCTTTTTATCCCCTCATTGAATATCTTAAATGGTTTCCGTTTTGGAAACGCCGGCTGGGAATTTGCATTCGGACCAGGGTTTGGTTTGAAAAGAGTTGGACCTGGATTTATCGATGTCGATGGAAGATATGGTGAAAAAAACGAATACTTTGGACAAGAAGATTGGTTTGATTATGCGTCCACGCAGTATGCGGATCCAAATGAATATCCAGAGTTTCACAATAATGGATTCTTCAGTGTACCGAGTATCGAGGAAGTTGATAATGAGTATACAATGGAGAACCATGCCGATACTCGCGGAAGGTTGCAGTTCAGTACATCATTTCTTATGGCATTTGGGCGAACATTCAGAGCTGGTTCATTAAATATTCCTGTCAATCTTTTTTACTCGGCAAGAAAAGGTGGAGGTTATGCCGGAATTAACGTGGGATTCAATGTAACAAAGAGCAAAAAATCGGTGACAACCGTTAAATAGAATTGATATTGCTCTTTTGAAAGCGCCCTCCAAAGGGGCGCTTTTTATTTTATCTTTATTCTCAAATTCTCTTGAATGAAAACTAATGCTCTCTTTTTTTTATTGTTAATTCTATCTAGTTTTTCAATCGCTCAAAGTTCACTTGAATTATCGGAAATAATGAAGGGCAATGAGTTCATTGGCCACCAACCTTCCGGGCATCACTGGAGTAATGATGGCCAATTCATTCTCTTTGACTGGAATCCAAACAATGAACCTGTCGATTCACGATATGCCTATGAGATACAAACTGAGGAGATTACAAAAATAAATCGAGAGTTTTATTCAAAACATTACGCCTACAATCCAAAGATTCAAAAGGTATTTCTCAGAAATGGCAACCTTTTCCTTTTCAATAATGGTGAGTGTAATCCACTTCTGATAACAAATGAACGAATATCCAATCTTCAGCAAGCGGAGCATTATTATTTTGAGATGGGTGAAGGATTGTACCGATTAGAGAAAGAAGGCCTCAGAATTGAGCAGATACTATCCTTTAGTAGCAAAAGTCCACCGAGCGAATTAGGGATTAACCATCTAGAACAACAAGAGATTAATTTATTTAAATCGATCCGGGAAAGTGACGAAAAAAATGTCTTTGAGACTAACCAACGTAAATCTCTACACCATACAATTCCTACTATTTATACCGAGGGTAGAAGATACTCAAATGTGCAATTAAGTCCAAAAGAGGATTATGTCTTCTACAGAATTGACAAATATCCAAATGATCCTAGCACGGAAGTGCCTCATTTTATAAGTTCTGATGGACAAACCAAAAATCGACAAGCAAGACCAAAAGTATCAGAAAACGATCCAGAACATGAATTATTTGCCTACAATAGAACGTTAGACTCAACTTTTAAATTGGACCTAAGCTTCTTATCTGATCTAAGAAAAAAACCAGATTATCTGCTAATCTACGACGACAATGAAAAATTCTATGAGAAGGATCGAAATATCATCATGCACTCTTTGAAGTTCAATTCAGCAGGGAGTAAAGCAGTATTTGATGTCCGCTCCTATGATAATAAAGATCGATGGATTATTGTACTTGATTTAGAAACAATGATATTAAAAGAGATCAATCATCAGCATGATGAAGCGTGGATTGGTGGTCCAGGAATTTCTAGTTGGAATATGGTGGAAGGAACGCTAGGCTGGCTCGATAATGAAACAGTGTTTTATCAATCTGAAGAAACTGGATATTCACATTTATACATCCAAAATTTAAACGGAAAGAAACGTAAACAATTGACCTCCGGAAAATGGGAAGTGCATGAAGTGAAATTATCTGAAAACAAGACAAAGTTTTACATCACAGCTAATAAAACCCACCCCGGTAACAGAGAATTCTATCATTTGGAATTAAAAACAGGGGAATTAATTCCTATTCTTAATCAAGAAGGTGCGGTACAGGTTAGTGTTTCACCTGATGAAAAACATATAGCCGTGAGATTTTCAACAAAGAATGCACCTTGGGATCTATATATCGCTGAGAATAAACCCGGAACATCTTTAAAGAGGATAACTAAGTCAACCTCAAAAGAGTTTGATGAGCATGATTGGTACAATCCAAAAGTGATAACTTTTATTGCAGAAGATGGCAGCACTGTTTATGCGCGGGAGTATATTCCAGAATCGGTTGTTGACAACAGTTGCGGAAAAAGCGCATTTGCTGATATTCATTGATGCAAAGAAACGCCACTCATCCTTTTTGACATTGTAAACTTCGCAGCAGTTCAAGAAAACGTTCTGGACGCCGTCATA
>JALRKF010000152.1 GCA_023254905.1 Crocinitomicaceae bacterium
CTTAAAGATACTTTTTTAAGTTTAAACTATTCTCATTTAAGTGCAGTTGATGAGCAAAAAAGAGATTTGAAGAAAAGACATTTTGATGCAGTTCCAATTGTGGATGAACTATTAACCCTTGACGCTGATTGGCGCTCAAAAAAGGGAGAAATGGAATCGGTTGCTGCCGACATGAACAAGATCTCTAAAGAAATCGGCTTGTTATTCCGTGAAGGAAAACAAGAAGAGGCTAATGCTGCAAAAGCAAAAACTGGTGAACTCAAAGAAAAAGAAGCTATTCTAAAGGCAGAAGTGGATGAACTTGAAGGAAAGATCACTCAACTTATGTATCAACTTCCTAATCTTCCAAATGAATTAGTAAAGGCCGGTAAAAGCGAGGAGGACAACGAGATCATTGCGGAAGCGGGAACACGAAGAGTTTATGATTTTGAACCTCTACCTCACTGGGAGCTTACAGAGAAATTTGATCTGATCAACTTTGAGCTTGGTGTAAAACTTACTGGAGCCGGATTCCCTGTATATAAAGGTAAAGGAGCAAAACTTCAGCGTGCGCTGATCGCATATTTCTTGGATGAAGCGGAGAAAGCAGGCTACGAGGAGCACATCCCACCACATGTGGTCAATGAGGCCTCAGGTTTTGGTACAGGTCAGCTTCCTGATAAAGAGGGACAGATGTATCATATAACAGAAGATGATCTATACCTCATCCCTACTGCAGAAGTTCCGTTAACGAATATCTTCAGAGATGTGATCCTTCCGGATGAGAACTTCTCAATCAAACTAACAGGATATACACCTTGCTTCAGAAGAGAGGCAGGTTCTTATGGAAAAGATGTACGTGGGCTGAACAGACTACATCAGTTTGACAAAGTTGAGATCGTTCGAATTGAGCACCCTGACAACTCAGCTGCTGCTCTTGAAGAAATGATGCAACACGTAAAGGGTCTACTTGAAGGACTCGGACTTGAATACCGAATTCTGAGACTTTGTGGAGGAGATACCGGTTTTGCAGCGGCAATGACCTACGACTTCGAGGTTTACTCTACAGCTCAGGAAAAATGGCTGGAAGTTAGCTCTGTTTCCAGATTCGATACTTTCCAATCAACGCGATTAAGGCTACGCTTTAAAAATGCAGACAAGAAGACTCAACTGTGTCACACATTGAATGGATCTGCCTTGGCACTTCCAAGAATTGTGGCGGCTATTTTAGAGAATTATCAGACTGCAGACGGTATTGAGATTCCTGAAGTATTACATAAGTACACAGGGTTCGATAAGATCAGCTAAACGTGTTACCTAAATCTATTTTGTACGTTCTAGGGTCATGAACAGATGCTTATTAGTATTGTTTTTATTGCTTGGACACCTAGGACTTTCTCAAGATACACTTACCATTTATTTTGATTTCGATGAGGCGATAGTTAAACCGGCAGATATAACCTCCCTGAAAGGCTTGATCATCGACACTAAGAAAGGAACACTCGAGATCATTACAATCATTGCGCAAACGGACACATCGGGAAGTGTAGTTTACAATAATGAACTGGCTGAAAGAAGACTTAATGCAGTTCTGGATGTGTTGAAAATTGAATCAGAAACTTCCAAATCTCTCGTTTTAGGTGAAACGGAAGCTAACCTCTCAGCAAACTACGACGCAGCAAGATTCAGAAAAGTTGATGTTATTTACTCAGTCAAAGAATATATCTCAGAAACATCTATTCCTGCAGCAGAACCTATTCTGACTGATCAGGAGAAACTAAATCAAGAGCTAAACTTATTTTTAAAGGATTCAACCTCAGAAGTTCTGATACAACTCTCAGTAAACTTCTATCCCGGAAGAGCCATTCTACTTGAAGGAGAAGAAGAAGAACTTTATACGTTATACAGATTCCTTCGGACATACTCATCCGTAAAAGCAAAGATCCGTGGACACGTTTGCTGTGGCTCAAACATGGCACTGTCACAGAATCGAGCCTATGTTGTATATGAATATCTCGTTGGGAAAGGTATTAGTCCATCACGATTAACACATCGAGGTTACGATAACTCCCAGCCATTCATATTCCCCGAAGAAACTGAAGAAGACAAAGCAAAGAATAGACGCGTCGACGTAATCTTTACAAAATAACTATTGATCATCCGCACTGATCACATCGATCTTACTGTCTCTAATGAGCTGATTGAATCTTGGTAATTCTTCATCCTTCAAATTATACCAAACCTCAAGCTGGTGATCGATTTCTTTCGTAAGAAAGTCTCTCACTTCAATCATTTGTGCAGTAGGTCTGTATATACCCATGCTTGCAAGTGAAGCAACGTGCGCCAGCTTATTATTCAATTTGATCGGGAAATTCAGCATGTCCTGGTTACTTTTCAATTTAACCTGATATAATGCTTTTTCTACCGACATCATCACACTGTCTATATGCTTTCCTGCATCCAACACATTTTGATACTTATCTTCAAGTTTCGCCGAAAGGTCATTAATTGCTCTGCGTACATTTCGCATTTGTCGTATCGCATCATGCGTCTCATCCAATTTATTTCTGATCTCCAACAAAAACTCAAATTGCAGTTTTCTGTCTTCAAGAGGTCCTTCAGCTCTTGGATCAGTTAATATCGTGAAGTTAACTTCAGCACTGTCAGTCCCATTGATTAACCTTGCAGTGTATTCTCCCGGAGGTGCTTTTGGACCACTCAAAGTTCCCCACCACATTAGCAAACCATCAAATTCATCGGCCTTTGGGTACCTTGTGTCCCAGGTAAACTTATTCACTCCTTTATCAATTGATAGTTTATTCTCACTATCCTTCGTTGAAAATGCACGGATAATCTCACCTTTTCCATCCATGAATTTCAAAGTCGTAACAGAAGTATCATTTGGCAGATCAAAATAAAGTACAACTCCAGATGGGTGATTACTTCCTCTCGTTAGATCTGTTCTTGATGCACCACCAACACCAGCTGTTTCTTTGATCGAATAAATTTTCAGTCCATTTGTGTTTTGGGTATTCAATTCCTCACGAACAATGTTTAAATCATCAAGGATCCAGAAACTTCTGCCCTGCGTGGCAACTATGAGATCTGAATTCTTGATAGCAAGATCCGTAATCGGAACCAATGGAAGGTTCAATTGGAAAGGCTTCCAATTCGCACCATTATCAATCGACATATAAAGTCCACCTTCGGTCCCACAGTACAACAACCCTTTGTTCTCTGGATCTGCTCGTAACACTCTTGTAAAGTGCCCGTCTGGAATCCCTTTGGTGATCGTTTTCCAAGTCTTACCGTAATCACTTGTGTAATATAAGTACGGCCTATAATCACCTGTTTTATACATAGTAGCCACAACATATAAGCCTCCCTTATTGTGTGGGTCGAGTTCGATACTGTTGATCAATGCCCAGTCAGGAATACTTTTAGGGGTGACATTTGTCCAGTTTTCACCATTATCTCTAGTGATATGCAAAAGACCGTCATCAGAACCACACCAGATTACACCCTGCTCTTGTGTAGACTCCGCCGCCGCAAATATGGTCGCGTAGTATTCAACACCCGTATTGTCTTTCGTAATTGGCCCTCCTGAAGAAACCAGTTTGGAAGCATCATTTCGTGAAAGGTCAGGAGACATGATCTTCCATGACTCACCCCCGTTCATTGACATGTGCAGGTGCTGCGAACAAGCATACAGTTTCTTATTATCGTGTGGCGAAAAAAACACAGGGAAGTTCCATTGAAATCTGTATTTCATACCTTCTGCACCGTATCCTATAGGGTTATCTGGCCAGACATTGATTGCTCTATTCTGTCCTGTTTTATGATTATACCTAGTTAAATAACCACCATAGCTACCTCCGTAAACGATGTCATTATTTTCTGGATCCGGAGCCAACCAAGCACTCTCCCCTCCTGCAGTTGATTCCCAATTCTCTTCTGTTAGAAAACCATAATCAGCGCGAGATGAAATTCTTATTGCGCTGTTGTCCTGTTGAGCTCCATAGATCCTGTATGGGAAATGATTATCCGTTGTCACTCTGTAGAACTGAGAAGTCGGCTGATTCATGTAAGTCGACCATGTTTCTCCACGATCATATGTAACTTGAGCACCACCATCATCAGCAATGATCATTCGCTTAGGATCTTCCGGAGCAATCCAGAGATCATGATGATCTCCGTGTGGAGCGTACCTCGCTTTGAAGGTTTTACCACCATCTATTGATGTATGATAAGCAACGTTCATGACGTACACACGATCAACATCTTGAGGGTCAGCATAAATTCTTGAATAATACCAAGCACGCTGCCTCAAGCTACGATCACTGTTTGTCTTTGTCCATGTCTCTCCTCCATCATCAGAACGAAAAACACCTCCGTTTTCATTCTCAATGATTGCCCAAACTCTATCAGGATTTACGGGTGAAACAGTAACTCCGATAATACCAATTATTCCTTCAGGAAATCCTTTCGCTTTGGAGATATCTTCCCAGGTGTTTCCTCCGTCCTTTGATTTCCAAAGTGTTGAGCCCTCTCCTCCTGAGGAGAAGTCGTAAGGTGATCTTCGCACTCGCCAAGTGCTCGCATAAATAATATCTGCATCTTCAGGATCCAATATAAGGTCAACTGCACCTGCATCTGAGTTCACAAATAATATTCGCTCCCATGTTTTTCCACCATTCACAGTTTTATAAACACCACGTTCTTCCGTTCCCTTGTATAGATCACCAAGCACAGCGACATAAACTATTTCGGGATTTTTTGGGTGAATTCTAATTCTTGTTATGTGCCTTGATTCAGGCAAACCAAGAGATCTCCAGCTTCTTCCTCCATCTTTCGATTTATACATCCCGGTTCCATAAGAAACATTACCTCTCACAGTAACTTCACCACCACCCACGTATATTATATTCTGATGTGAAGGTGAAACTGCTATGGCTCCAATGGAACCTCCGAAATATCCATCTGAGATATTATCCCACGTTGAACCTCCGTTAGTAGTTTTCCAAACTCCACCACCGGTTGCTCCCATGTAGAACAACATAGGATTTCCCTCAACACCCGTTACGGCTGCCGATCTTCCTCCTCGGAATGGTCCTATACACCTAAAGCCAAGTTTATCCTCAAATTTCTCCCATCTATCTGTGTAGCCAGATATCTGAGAAGAAGCATTAAACTGAATTAAAACTAAAAACGTAAAAAGAGGAATAAAGCGAAGCATGTTTGATTATTTTTTGGTGAATGAATATACAAAATTCAACTGTTTCAATTGCGTTCAACATTGCTTAACTTTGAGTATATGCGATTGTTATTCTTCATTTTACTTTCATTATTAATAAGTTCTTGCATGGAGGATTCTGTAGAGGATCAAAACCAGAAAATAAACGGATTGATTGTCAAGTTAGACAGCCTAGAGATAAGAAGTAGAAAGTCTCAACTTGAAAACCTTTCTTTAATTATTAATTGGTCCGACAGTACGGATAAGCGAATAAGAAATATTTTTAAATCCATATCATTCAATTCAGGAAAACAAATCGTTCAATTTAAAGAGTTAAGAAATGATCTTACGGCGATTAATTCTTTGGATTCAATGATACCAAATCGACTGATTATTCTTAAATCACAATTAATTGATCTGCGGACAGATATCAATAATGACATTGGGTCAAATAGTCAAAATGATACAAATATTCTAGTTGAAAGTCTGAATATTTCACAAATTGAAGGGTTAATAAACCTCAGAGATAGTGGATACAGAAGGATTATGACTAACTTTATTGAACTACAATCAAATTTGGATTCAAGTTTGAACGTTATTCTAATAAATGAGTAGTCTTTAGTATGCGATCAATAGTTTTTTTTCTTTTCATTTCAATGAATTTTTTGAGTCATTCTCAAGACGGAGGAGACCAACAATTGGCTCAATACTATTTTCAAAATGAAGAATATGACAAAGCTCTAATGTATTACGAGAGGCTTTTTGATAAAGATCAATCGAAGTTTAATTTCACACGTTATTTAGAATGTCTGGTACAAACGGGGGATCTCAAAACAGCAGAAAAAACGCTAAAAAAACAAATTCGACAACATCCATCTGATAGTGAATACAAAATAAATCTTGCTACCTTCTATGAGGATCGAGGAAATCAAGATTACGCCGCATCTATTTATGAAGATCTAATCCAGGATTTAAATGCTAGTGCACGAAATGTAGTTGATCTGTATAACTCATTTAAGGCAAAGAACAAGAATGACTATGCCCTGCGAACTTTGCAAAAAGGTCGCAAGTTGCTTAAAAACAATTACCCTCTTCATTTTCAATTTGCTGAATACTACGGTTCAATTGGAGAAACTGAAAAAATGATAAATGAGTATCTCGATCTTTTGGATTATCATTCCAATTACGGTTCTAGCCTGAAAAACATCCTGGGGAGGCAGATCAATTTTGAAGATGAAAATTCTAAGGAATATGAGCTTCTCAAAATTGCTCTCATTGAGCGAATACAAAAGCAACCAAACAGCACGGTTTATGCCGATATGCTCACATGGCTATTCATTCAAAAACAGAACTTCAATGCGGCGTTTGTGCAAATCAAAGCGATGGATAAACGCAATAAATCTAATGGACAGCTAGTTTTCGATTTAGGCAACATTTGTCGCGAAAATAATGACTTTGGAGTGGCAAAAAAATGTTACCAATATGTTATTGAACTGGGAGAAGAAAGCCCTTACCTCCTCAGAGCGCAAAATGCAATTCTTAATGTTAGATTCTTAGAGATAACCGTATTTCGTAGTTTTAATCAAGAAGAGTTGAATGAAACTATATTAAGCTACGAAACCGCTTTGAATAGCTACGGAGAAAATAATAGAACGATTCCTCTAATTTTGGAATTGTCGCACATCCAAGCCTTTTATGGAAAGATGTCTTCAAATGCTATTGCACGGTTGGAAAATGCCTTAAATATTCAGGGGGCTACTGATATGCAGAAAGCTCAAATAAAAATGAAATTAGCAGATATTCATGTCTTACACGGTGACGTATGGGAGGCTTCCCTTCTTTACATGCAGGTCGATGAGGATTTCAAATACGAAAATATCGGACATGAAGCAAAATTTAAGAATGCTCGAATCTTCTATTACGATGGTGAATTCAATTTCGCACAGTCGCAACTAGATATATTGAAACAAGGCACATCACAGCTTATCGCAAACGATGCTATGAAACTATCATTACTTATAACGGAGAATTTTGGACTCGACAGTAATTACCAGGCAATGTATTGGTTCGCTCAAGGAGACCTTCTTACCGAACAACATCAGTACAGTAATGCATTTAAATATTTTGATAGCATTCAAAAAACATACCCTGGACACAGTTTAGGAGACGATATTCTGTTTAAAAAATCACACGCTAAGCAGTTAGAAGGAAACTGGACAGAAGCAATAACATTTTTAGAAGAATTATTGGACGTATACGGTTCAGATATACTAGCAGATGATGCTCTTTTCGAACTAGGAAATATCTACGAAAATCATCTACTAAATTCAGATAAGGCAGGAGAATATTACAAAAAGATATTATTTGAACACAAAGACAGTCTTTACACAGCAGAGGCACGGAAGCGTTATCAGAATATCAAGAAAATAAGTCAATCAAATAGTGGACTACAATAATCTCTGGTAAAATATTTTTCACTTTTTAGATCGAAAGTAATCTGAATGGCTCTTGTTAAAATTATCAAATAGTTGAATTATGAAGCGAATTGTATTCTCTGCTTTCCTAATATTAGTTGTTACGGCGTGTGCTCAAAGTCAAAATGCAGAAAACGAAACCGTCAACAACACAGAGCCCTCGGAACAGACCGATAATGGATATCTGCGAAAGACCGGAATTGACACCCTTCAAACAGCCTACTTCGCTAGCGGATGTTTTTGGTGTGTTGAGGGAGTGTATGAAGCGGTCGAAGGGGTTGCTGAGGCTGAATCAGGTTATGCCGGAGGAAATAAAGTAGATCCTACTTACGCAGAGGTATGCTCGGGATTAACGGGACACGCTGAAACTATCAAAGTATATTATGACAGTACAGTTGTTTCGTTCGCAGAATTGGTAGATGTTTTCTTTAATTCGCACGACCCGTCGACCTTAAATCAACAAGGACCCGATAAAGGAACTCAATACCGTTCTATCGCATTCTATGAGAATGAGCGTGAAAAGGCAATCATAGAAGAGAAGATCTTAACACTTCGAACGGAGAAAGTTTACGGTACTATAACTACAGAAGTTGAAGAGCTCGATACTTTTTATGTCGCGGAAGACTATCATCAAAACTTCGTGGAGCGTAATCAGAAACACCCTTATGTAAATAGTGTATCGAAGCCTAGAATAAATAGGTTCAAGGAAAAAATGCCCGAGGTGATTGATCAAGATTAATCACCTTCTCCTATTCGCAAGTAATGGTGGCGGCTCACCATTAAAGGGATTCCATCTGCTTATGCTTTTTGCATCCATCCCGGAAGCTTTCATCACTGCACGGTCACCAAAACGTTCCCTAATCTTATCCATCGCCTGATATAGGCTGTAGATCTCAGATTCTTCAAATAGATTCATTTGGTGCGCTCCCTGTACGAGGTGACTGAACCTTACACCTATTAATCGAACAAGGATCCTGCGATTGTATAGTCGTTTGAATAACTCAAGCACCACAGGAATGACAACATGATCTGCAGCACTGTAGGGAATCTGGCGTTGCAAGGTATATGTCTGAAAATCAGAATAACGTATCTTCACCGTTACGCAGGCTGTTAATTTATTTCCCCTTCTCAGCTGGTACACGAGATTCTCAGCCATTGCTGTCATGATACTCTCGAGTTTGTGAATATCAATGGTATCCTTATCAAATGTTCGCTCTGTAGATATCGATTTCCTTTCCTGGTAAGGGGTCACCGGCGTGTTATCAATACCGTTAGCCTTTTTCCAGATAATAATCCCGCTTTTCCCAAATACCTTCTCCATCAGCTCGATTGGCATCTCCTGTACCGTAAGAATCTTCTTTACTCCCAGATCACAAAGTGTTCGATAGGTCTTATCTCCCACCATCGGTATTTTCTTAACTGAAAGCGGAGCCAAAAAAGGCTTCTCAGTACCCTCGTCAATACGTATTTGATTATTCGGCTTTGCTTCACCTGTAGCGATCTTGGAAACCGTCTTGTTGACAGAGAGCCCAAAGGAGATCGGTAATCCACTCTCACGTATAATACGTTCTCTAAGCTCTACGGCAAACTTATGCGTTCCAAAAAATCTATCCATCCCTGTAAGGTCAAGGTAAAACTCATCCACGGAGGTCTTCTCATATAACGGAACCTGCTCTTTAATGATCTCTGTCACCAACTTGGAATACTTGGAATATACCCCGGAATTTCCACGCAGCACAACTGCTTCCGGACAGAGTTGTTTTGCCATTTTCATCGGCATTGCTGAATGCACCCCAAACCTTCTGGCTTCGTAACTGCAAGCTGCTACTACCCCACGATCTGACGTTCCACCTATAAGTACAGGTCTGTCATTCAAACGACTGTCGATGAGCCGTTCCACAGATACAAAAAACGTATCCAGATCCATATGAACGATCGATCTCCCCATATCATTTACGCTTATCTCTAAAATGATCCACCCGGCTGTTACTCGTGATCAGCCCTTCCTTTTCTACTTTTTGTTCAACATATCGCGGGTCCTCTATCACCTCCTTCTTTTCCATGTATTCGGCCTCGATCAAAATACAGTCGTACTCAGAAGTGACTGTTCCCAATACACGGTAAACTCCTTTCCCACGGAAACGATATCTCGCTGCTACATCCGGAAAGTGTACCGTATCCAGCCAATGTCCTTTTCGATCTAGAAATGTCCCGAAATACATCCGCTCTCCTTTGGAGGTACTCGTTCTTTTCGCATGGATCAGATACCCTTCAATCCAGACTTTTTTGCCGACATAATGAATAAGGTCGCTCGCCAATATGCTTTCTTCGGAAGTATCTCTTAAAATGGAAAATGGGCTGTGCAACGGAAAGCCAAGCAGTTCGATCTGATCAAACGTATCTTCCTTCACAGAACTTGTTAGTGAAGGCAGTTGATACCGTTTAGGCTGCACCCTGAAGAGATCCTTTTTAAATCCTCCTGCATTATACTTTTCAAGCTTAAAATGTGCTTCCCACATAAGTTCGCGCTTATTCTTTCCCGTAAATCGAAAGGCATTAATCCGAATCAGAATAGTTAGTCCTTCGATCCCTATTGGAACACGTTCAATGAAATTATCCAACCCTGTAAACGGT
>JALRKF010000010.1 GCA_023254905.1 Crocinitomicaceae bacterium
AAAGAAATTGGACGTCCTTCTCTTCCAGTAAAACTCATAATCGTAGTAATTTTTTAGTTGGCCCCAAGATAATGATTGGAATTAAATTTTCAATTAAAACACTAAAAAATATCGTCCGACTCTTCTAAAAACCTAAACCGCTGCGGCTTTACTCATCCAAAATCGTAAAATTCCGCCGTGCATTTGTGCGGTTTTCCGCACCGTTCTTCACGTATTTTCCGAGCCATTTTTTCCTTTACACGGCAGTAGTTTTGGGTCAACAAAGAACTAAAACTGTAAAAAATGAAAAACACTTATTTAATTCAGATCATCGAAGTTTGGGCCACTAGAATTGGCTGTTCAAAAGAAACTATGGAGCACTGCTTATCCACAGTAGGAGAATCATACGCAAGAGTAGAGATGTATTATTACCTCAACAAAGATTTCTTAGACTTTAAGTACGGGCAAACACAAAGACAGGAAAGTATCGCGAGCTAGAGTACTGTGTTAAAGTTTCATTTCGGGCACATGGTCGGGAACAACAAGCTCACCTTCGGTAGCCGCCTTGATCTCTTCTACGGAAACACCAGGAGCGCGCTCAAGCAAATGAAATTTATTGTCTCTGATCTCTACAACAGCGAGATTCGTTACGATCTTACTAACACATTGAACACCAGTTAATGGCAATGAACAAGACTTTAATAATTTTGATTCCCCCGCACGATTTGTATGCATCATCGCAACAATGATATTATCTGCAGAAGCAACGAGGTCCATGGCTCCACCCATTCCCTTTACCATCTTGCCAGGAATTTTCCAGTTCGCAATGTCTCCATTTTGCGCAACCTCCATGGCCCCGAGAACTGTCAGCTGCACGTGTTGCCCTCGGATCATCGCAAAGGATGTCGAAGAATCAAAGAACACTGCGCCCTGTCTAGCGGTAATGGTTTGTTTTCCGGCATTTATTAGATCTGCATCTTCTTCTCCATCAAAAGGAAAAGGCCCCATACCCAAGATTCCGTTTTCCGATTGGAACTCAACTTCTATGCCTTCAGGAATATAATTGGCCACCAATGTTGGGATCCCAATTCCAAGATTTACGTACCATCCGTCTCGTAGCTCTTGCGCTATACGCCGTGCTATTCCATTTTTATCTAGTGCCATGTATTATTGTTTTGGTTGAACAGTGCGTTGCTCAATTCTTTTTTCAAATTTATCCCCCTGAAAAATTCGTTGCACAAATATTCCCGGCGTATGAATGAAATTAGGGTCTAATTCTCCCGCAGGAACGAGCTCCTCTACCTCAGCAATCGTGATTTTTCCGGCCATAGCCATCATTGGGTTAAAGTTTCTTGCGGTTCCTTTATAGATCAAATTCCCCTCTGTATCTCCCTTCCATGCTTTTACTATAGCAAAATCCGCTGTCAATGCCTCTTCCAGTATATGTGGTTTTCCATTATACACCCTCACCTCTTTTCCTTCAGCTACTTCCGTTCCGAAACCTGCAGGTGTATAAAACGCAGGAATCCCTGCCCCTCCGGCACGGCAGCGCTCCGCCAAGGACCCCTGAGGAATAAGATCCACCTCAAGCTCGCCTGATAGCATTTGACGCTCAAATTCATCGTTCTCTCCCACGTAGGAGGAAATCATTTTCTTGATCTGACGGTTTTGTAAAAGCAATCCCAATCCAAAATCATCTACCCCTGCATTGTTAGAGATACAAGTGAGACCTTTTACTCCCATTGTAACCATCTGCGCGATGGAGTTTTCAGGAATTCCGCACAAGCCAAAGCCGCCCAACATTAGCGTCATATTATCCTCTAGTCCCTGCAGAGCTTGTTCAACATTATTTACAACTTTATTCATAAGTCAATATCTGGTGGTGTTTCATTCGTTGGATCGTCACAGGTAAATTGCAAAGGGTTGTAGCCTGCCGGTTCTGGAAAATCATCGATGGATAAATTTAACTTCTTATTAGCGTATGCCTTTTTCATGTAATAGCCAAAAATAGGCATCGCCATTCTAGCACCTTGTCCATCATCTGTGTATTTAAAATGCACCGCTCTATCTTCTGCCCCTACCCAAACACCGGTGACAAGATCGGGTGTTAAACCAAAATACCACCCGTCTGAGTTGTTTTGTGTTGTCCCTGTCTTACCTGCCATTGGCATTGTAAATCCTGCGTATTCGTATCTGTTACTTCTTAATCTTGCGGCGGTTCCGGCGGTTACCACGCCTTTCATCATTTTCAGTGTTTCATGAGCCACATTCGGACTTAGGACTTCTTTCACGTGAGGTTCAGCATTGTATATTACGTTTCCGTTTCTGTCTTCTATTCTGAGAATCGTTGATGGTCTCACAAACATCCCCTGGTTCACAAACATCGCTTGCGCACCGATCATCTGGAACAACGAAAGATCCATAATCCCCAAACACATAGATGGAACCTCATCTTCTGGGCGAAGTTCAATGTCTAAACCTTTCAATATTTTTGATATCGTCATTGGTCCGGCATAGCCTCCCATCTGAGACATTACGGCAACAGTAACAGGGTTGTTAGAGTTTCTAAGTCCCCAAGAAACCGTAGGTGCGCTTCCATCCTTTCGATTGATATCTCCTTCCGGACACCATTGCTTTGCTTGCTGACCATTCTTATCGTATACATCCACACAATAAGAAGTCCCCTCAACAAATTTCGTACATGGTTTTACCTTGCGCATTTCCATAGCTGTAGCGTATACGATTGGTTTTATTGTGGACCCAACCTGCCTTTTCCCGAGTTTTACGTGGTCAAAGGCAAAGTGCTTAAAATCCGCACCACCAACCCAAGCCTTAACAAACCCTGTGCTCGGCTCAATAGAGATTAATCCTGCGTGCAATAAATTCTTATAATAACGGATAGAATCATTCGGCGTCATAACCGTATCGATCTCTCCTTTCCAGGAAAACACTTTCATTGGAGTAGGTACTTCGAAGCTCTTTATTATGGTCTCGTTTGAAATGCCTCCAGCTTTCATGTTCCGATAACGATCGCTTTGTTTTCTCCCCGAGTTCATTAGAAGCTCAACTGTTTCTGTTCCGATATCATTTGTGAAAGGGAAGTTTCTGTTGCGCCTATTATTCTTGGTGAATTTGTCTTGAAGTCCTTCTCGTAAATGCCTTTTTAAAGCGTACTCAGCATATTGCTGAAGGTCCGCATTGATGGTCGTATAAATTTTGAGCCCATCGGAATATACATTATACTTCGAACCATCGGACTTCTTTATCTTGAATGTACCATCCTCATTCTTTTCGTTAAATAGTTTTTTTAAATCTGCTCGTAAAGACTCTCTAAAGTATGGTGCTAAACCCTCCTTGTGGTCTACCCTCTGATAATCTATGTCAAGATGCTTATTTTTGAATTCATCGTATTCTTCTCTAGATATCTTAGAAATCAAGCCAGGATTACCTCTCTCGCTATTCTTCAACCACTGATAAAGGGCCTGATTTCTTCTATTGTGCGCACGAAGACTGTCTTTTGTTTTGCGACTCCTAATTTCGAGATCTGTAACCTCTGACTCAGGCTTATCCTCCCAACCTGCAATTTTAGATCTGTAATTTCTGATCTGATATGTGTATGGGTTGTAGAGATCTGGATTCTTAACCATTCCAACGAGCATAGCCGCTTCCGATTTATCAAGCTCTAATGGTGTTTTATTAAAGTAAACTCGTGATGCGTTCTTTATCCCTACCGCATTGTATATGAAATCAAATTGATTGAGATACATCGTTATGATCTCTTCTTTTGTATATCGCTCCTCGAGACGTAAGGCAATTATATTCTCCTTTATCTTCTCTTTTACTCGCTTCATTAGCCTTCCGATTTTACCCCTCGGTGAAGGCGGAACAGGCTTTCCTTGTGCCCTTAATTCAGCAATATTCTCACGTTCCTGCAAAGTAAAAAGCAACTTTGCCAACTGCTGTGATATCGTAGATGCACCTCCTGCTGAACCCAAATTTACCACCGCCCTTAACAAGGCTCTAAAGTCAATTCCTGCATGCTCATGAAAGCGCTCATCTTCGGTTGATACGAGAGCATCTATTACAAAAGGTGAGATGTCCTTGTAGTCAACACTTGACCTATTCACCGTCCAATATCTACCCAATTCTGTTCGTCCATCATCTGCTAAAACCACTGACGCAAGTAACTCTGGAGGGTTTTCAAGAACTTCTATTGACGGCAGTTCATCTTCACTTTGAAATATGAATAAGGATGTTATTAGGAACACAGGACTAAAAGCTCCGAGCCAAATAAGCGCGTAGAGGATTCGTTTTGATTTTTTTGAAAACTCTGATATTTCCTTCTTTTTAGCCATCTAGTGAATTACAACGTAAAAATAACCAAATTATTCAACCGCTATCCGAGCACATCTTTTCGCTGACTGTCTAACTTTAATAGTATAAACATCATTATAGAAAATGACATCATGGATGACCCACCGTAACTAAAAAAAGGTAAGGGGATTCCGATTACCGGTGCAAATTCAATGTTCATTCCAATGTTGATTGCAAAGTGATAAAACAATATCATCGCAACAGCATAAGCATAAACTCTGTTGAATGTAGAACGTTGACGTTCTGCAATTATCACAATTCTTAATAGCATAAAAAGGTATAGTCCTACCAAGACAATGCTTCCTAAAAAGCCCCACTCTTCCGCAAAAGGGCAAAAAATAAAATCAGTTTCACTTTCAGGTACATGATTACTCTCTACGCTGGAAACGGAGGCTTTTCTATATCCTTTACCGCTAAACCCTCCCGAGCCAACAGCAGCCATTGCCCTGTTTCTATTGTAATCATCTCCATCGGGGTCTTCTTTCAAACCGAGAACCAACTCTATTCTATCCTTCTGATGGCTTGCCAATTTTTGAAAAGCAACATTCACCGTTCCTGTAAGAATTGTGGCCAATACTAATGCAATTACTGAAATGATAAGGGCACGTCGTCTTTGCCTCTTTGGAAAAATCGCCCGCATGAAAAAGTATCCGAGCAAAATGAACAGAAATAAGAAGAAGAACATGCCATATATTCCCGCAATTTGCACCCCTGGAAGGAAGGACAACTCGATAGTTTGATTGCTGATTAATAGGGTCGCTACACTTAAGAAGATCAAAACAAATAAAATTGGAATAAAATGACTCCCTACCCAAGTTTCCCTGAATTTAACCCCTGGTATTGCATTGACTAATTTGAGTAATAATGGATCATAAGTAACACCCTCCCGATACATAACAAAAAGAAAGGAGGTGAAGACCACAAAAGTGCCGGCGTCGGGTTGAAGCAAGATTAAAATCATTGGTATAATTATGATTCCATTTGCAATAAGAACTGTCTGAATATTTTGCTGTTTAAGGTTGATCGAACTTAAAAACCTCGCAAGCAATATCGCTGTTCCTATCTTCGCAAATTCCGCCGGTTGTATACCCATTGATCCTATTCCTAACCAAGCATGCGCTCCGTTAACTGCAGGCATAAATAAGACTACAACTAAAAGCACGAGCGTGAAAGCATATATAGGTATTGAAAATTTCTTATAAATGTCCGAATCAATCAAAAAGACAAGTAATCCAAGAAAAAGTGAGAACAACACCCAAATTACTTGTTTTCCATATTTCTGAGAAAAATCTAACAAATGTGGGTGCTCTTCATTGAATGCGGTTGAATAAACGGTTGCAACGCCCATTAAAGTGAGAATACAATACACTGCGAATAGTATCCAATCAAAATTTCCCGTTAGTGAATCACTCTTTCTCATTAGTCCTCGAGCAGGTTCGCTTCTAAAATTCTTTGTTCCTTCAACTGATCAGAGATCTCTCCTTTCAGATATTTTTCAATCATCAAGCTTGCAATTGGTGCGGCCCAAGTTCCACCGAACCCTGCGTTCTCAACAAATACGGCAACCGCAATTTTGGGTTCATTCATTGGTGCAAACGAAATGAATATCGAGTGATCTTTCCCATGTGGATTTTGTGCCGTTCCTGTTTTACCACAAATTTGTATCCCTTCTGTTTTCGCTAGTTTAGCTGTTCCTCCAGGATCTTCAACAACAGCTCTCATTCCTTCCACCACAGGACCAAAATGTTTTGAATCCACCATGGTATAGTGTTTATTTGTGTATTCTTCTAGTGGGCCTGAATCACCTATTGATTTCACGAAATGTGGTGTATAATACCACCCCCGATTTGCCATGATAGCGGCCAAATTAGCCATTTGAAGAGGTGTAAGAGTTACCTCTCCCTGACCGATAGAAATAGAATAAATTGTTGAGAACTGCCATCGGTGATGACCATACCATTTGTCGTAATATTTTGAGTTAGGAATACGCCCTGGGCGCAGTCCTGTTATATCTGTTTTCAATCTTTGTCCAAAACCAAAACTTTGCATATACCTCGCCCAACGATCTAGACCAATCTCCGCATCATGAAAAGCATTTTTCTTTTTCCCTTGGTGAATAATCTTTCTAGTAACGTAGTAAAAATAAGGGTTACAAGACATTTTTACTGCTTGGGAAACATTCTGCGCAGATGGGTGGCCATGACATCCCACCAGACTTTTTGTACATGGGAATCCTGAATTTTTCGTGATAACCCCCTCTTGCATGCCTATAAGTGCTTGTGCAAGCTTAAAAATTGATCCTGGTGGATACTCGGATGCCAATGGACGAGGGAATAGTGGCTTATTAATATTGTTGAGTAATTTCGGGTAATTCTGTCTTATTTTTCTATTTCCTATTAATAGGTTTGGGTCATAGCTAGGCGAAGAAACCATTGCTAAAACCTCCCCTGTGTTTGGTTCTAGCGCCACTATTGTTCCTTTTTTATTTTGCATTAATTTCTCTCCGTATTGCTGTAAAATCACATCGAGACCCAAATGAATTGATTCTGCTTGCACTGCTAACGTATCATATACACCATTTTCATAGGATCCTACTTCGTTGTTTAGGGCCGAGGTTACAATATATTTCACCCCTTTTTCTCCTCGGAATTGTTTTTCGTAAAAACGTTCTATTCCAGCCCGACCTATAACACTGCCTGGTCTGTAAAATCGGTCTTTCCCAATTTCTTCACGGTTCGCCTCTGATAAGTATCCTAAAATGTTTGCGCCGCAGGAATATGGATAATTCCTCATACTAGCTACTTGCTCATAAAACCCAGGGTATTTCGGTAAATGTGGCGCTATTGAAGCCATCTCTTCAGCTGTTAGCTCTTTGATAAACGGATATGGGCGGATCTTTTGATAGTTCGAAGTAGTTTTCCCAGTATGTGGGTTGGTGTATTTCCCTTCTCCCTCGACAATTTCAATAAATCTTTCTCGAACTTCTTCAACTGTCCAACCAATCAACTTTGCAAAAGCAAGAGTATCTAAATCAATAATGTTCTTCTCGACCATCATCAAGTTGTAATAAGTCCGATTCGAAATTATTTTTTTACCAAACCTATCAAACACAACAGCCCTCGGGGGGGTAATCTGTCTTCTTTTTTCTGCAATCTGTTGTGCACGTAACTTCCAAGAATCATCAACTACCTGCATATAGAACAGCTTGAACACATAGATGATGCCAATTAACACGAAGAACGTGATGATCACATATTTTCGAGAATCAAATTTCATTTTTCTTCGGGCGCTTAACTAGAAGATAATGAACGAGTATCGACAAAATATATGAAAACAAAACGCTAAGGAGTGTTTTCTGCATTATGAGCAATATCTCGCTGAACTTGAACATTTCCAACGAAAAAAACCACAAATGATGGATCAGTAACAATAATCCATAAGTTTTAAAAAACCACGAGTGCCCCATGGAGAATATATCTGGTTCAATCAATGGATCGTAGCCATCTCTTGGAGCAAAAAGATCAAAAATAAACGGTCTCGAAAAGGCAACTGCCAAAAGTGCAGAAGTATGCAAACCATATGTGTTGGACATCGCATCAATACACATCCCCATCACGAATGCGATTGTCATTAAAAAAATCACACTTATTTCAACCGGAAGAAATAGAAGGAACAAGGGATAGATCATCCCCTGAACACCGAGGCCTGTCTCTAACTGATTCAAAAAAAGTGCCTGAATCAAGACCATGAATACAAAACGCCCTATGTACTTAAATGGATTCATTGTGCAATCATAGGAATATTTTCCTCCAATTCCTTTTGTTCTAGTTTAAGTAAGTTATTGATTACGTAGACACGTTGTAGTTTCCTAAAATCAACTGAAAATTTTACGGTAATATCCCATAGTGGTTGGCCTTCTACAACCTCTGTTTTTGTGATAACTCCTACAGGAATTCCCCGAGGGTAAATCGCAGCGCCACCTCTTGTAATTACTTTTGCCCCTTTCTTTATTGTTAAGTCATTAGAAACTCCTGTCATTGTGCCATATCGTGGATCTTTCCCGTCCCACTTCAATATTCCAAATTCCCCTGATCCTTGAATTAAGACATCAACATTTATGTCCTTAGTTAAACATGACTTCACTACAGCGTAATGTGTATTTGAATTATGTACAATTCCGACCACACCCTCGTCGCTGAACACCCCCATTCCTCGTTCAACACCTTGTGCTTTCCCCACATTCAACGTGAAGTAATTGTTTCGTTTGTTGTGCGTAGAATTGATGATGGTTGCGGCAACAAAGTCATACTGCTGCCTCCATAAAGTATCATCGATTCGCACTACGTTGCTATCCTCTCCCTTTTCACTATCCACCGATATCCTGCTTTGCTTGAGCATTTTTCTTAGTCGTATATTCTCTTTCTGCAGCCAATCATTATTCTTGGACAGGTTAAAATGTTTTGTGATATCATTTCTGTACTCGAGTATTGTTCCTGTTACAGCAGATGCTGTGGTCATCCATTGTGCTCTTGGAAATGAAATGAAGGTAAAATAGAAGGCGAGTGCGATGCCTTGCAACAAGGCAAAATACAACAGCACCCTAAACCTTCGGATAAAAGCTATAAAATTACGCACAAACAAAAATAAGAAAAAGTGTGCGCGCTGTACTTACAAAATGTACTGTCTTGAGGGATTTTATCAACTATTTATGTGCGGACGCTAAACCTATTCTCGGAAATATATTTCGAGTTCGAATACGATAATCTTTTCCAGAAACTTAGTCTCTTATTAAGAACTGAAACTTATCTATGTTTTTTAATGCTATCGCAGTCCCTCTGGCCACTGCTCTTAAGGGATCCTCCGCAATATGCACTGGGAGTTTTGTTTTCATCGAAATACGCTTATCCAAACCTCTCAACATGGATCCACCACCGGCTAAATAAATTCCCGTTTTGTATATGTCTGCGGAGAGTTCCGGTGGAGTCATCTCTAATGCGCTTAATATAGCTTCTTCAATCTTAGATATTGTTTTGTCCAACGCATGAGCAACCTCAACATAAGAAATCACTATCTCCTTTGGAATACCAGTCATTAAATCTCGTCCCTGAACAGCATATTCATCTGGCGCATTTTCAAGCTCCGGAAGAGCTGCACCTACATTTATTTTAATCTCCTCTGCCGTGCGCTCACCAACAAGAATATTATGCTGTCGGCGCATGTATTCTTCAATATCCTTTGTGAAGTCATCTCCCGCAACTCGTATAGATTTATCACAGACAATACCTCCCAAGGCAATTACCGCAATCTCAGAGGTACCACCTCCTATATCTATGATCATGTTCCCCATAGGCTCCTCCACATCGATGCCGATTCCTATTGCCGCAGCCATCGGTTCGTGAATTAAATAAACCTCTTTCGCTCCTGCATGCTCTGCTGAGTCACGAACGGCTCTTTTTTCTACTTCCGTGATCCCTGATGGAATACAAATAACCATGCGCAGCGAAGGATTAAATAAGTTCCGTGAAGAACCTATCATCTTGATCATTCCACGGATCATCTGCTCTGCCGCTTGAAAGTCAGCAATTACACCATCTCGCAATGGACGAACTGTCTCAATTAATTTGTGGGTTTTACCATGCATCTGCTGCGCACGCTTCCCAATCGCCACAACTTTTCCTGTCTGGATATCTTTCGCAACGATAGACGGTTCGTCTACTACCACCTTGTCATTCATTATGATCAATGTGTTTGCTGTGCCCAGGTCAATCGCAATTTCCTGTGTTAAAAAGCTAAATAAACCCATTTGTTGTTAGTGTCGTAATTCTGTATTGTGTCTAATTATAATCAAATTCTCTTAAATGGTTATCAATTAGTGCTTAAAATGACGATTTCCTGTAAAAACCATTGACAAGCCATGTTCATCGCAATAATTGATAGATAGTTCATCCTTAATAGAGCCTCCAGGTTGTATCACCGCATTTATTCCCTCTGCATCGGCAATTTCTACGCAATCTGGAAATGGGAAAAATGCATCTGAGGCCATCACTGCTCCATTCAAGTCAAAGTTGAAAGACTTCGCTTTATGTATTGCCTGACGCAATGCATCTACTCTTGATGTTTGTCCAGTACCACTTGCTAAAAGCTGTCCGTTTTTCGCGAGAACAATAGTGTTTGACTTAGTATGCTTTACTAGCTTGTTCGCGAAAAGTAAGTCATCAATCTGATTCTCTGATGGTGGCAGTTTTGTTCTTGTTTCAAGATTTTCTCTATCGTCAGTGATAAGGTCTTTATCTTGCTCCAAAACTCCATTTAATATTGTTCTGAATTGACGTTTTGGTAACTCCATCTCCTTTTGAACGAGGATGATTCTATTCTTTTTGCTTTTCAATACATCTAAAGCTTCCCCCGCATAGGCAGGGGCTATAACCACCTCACAAAACAGTTCGTTGATTTGTTCAGCAGTTGCTAAATCAATTAGTGCGTTGCTTATCAATATACCCCCGAATGCACTCACTGGATCTCCGGCTAAAGCAGCCTTATAAGCATCTAAAATTGTTGGTCTTGTTGCTAGTCCACAAGCATTGTTGTGCTTCAAAATGGCAAAGGTCGGTGGTTCGTTTTTGAACTCATCCATTAAATTGACCGCTGCATCAACATCCAACAAATTGTTGTACGATAGTTCCTTTCCGTTTAATTTGTCAAACATAGCATCCATATCTCCATGGAAAATTCCCTTTTGATGGGGATTCTCTCCATAACGCAATACTTTCGCATTTCTAACACTCTGTTTAAACACTTCCTTTTCTCCTGCATTAAAGTATTTGAAGATCTCCGTGTCATAATGACTTGAAACCTCAAAAGCATCTCGAGCAAATCTTTTCCTGTCCTCTACAGTTGTTTCTGCCTGATTGCTTTGAAGCATCTCAAGGAATGATGCATACTGGCCTTTCGATGGAATTATAACTACGTCATTATAGTTTTTTGCTGCCGCACGGATTAGGGATATTCCTCCAATATCAATTTTTTCTATTATCGCATCGTGGCTTGCATTTGAAGCAACTGTGTCTTCAAATGGATATAAATCCACAATGACAAGATCGATCTCAGGGATATCGTATTCAGCTATCTGAGCCTGATCATCAGCCAATTCTCTTCGGCTCAAAATTCCACCAAAAACCTTTGGGTGAAGCGTTTTAACGCGCCCCCCCAAAATGGAAGGATATGACGTTAGATCTTCAACGCGCTCAACATTAACTCCTAGGCTTTCAATGAACGCTTGTGTTCCACCCGTTGAGTAAATTATCACCCCTTTGTTATCTAATTCCTTAACAATCGGCGCTAATCCGTCTTTGTCAAAAACTGAAATTAATGCTGATTTGATCGTTTTTGTATTCCCCATTTTTGTTTTCGATTTGCCTTCGTCTGTATTTCTCACTAGAAAGCGCAAAATTACTTCAAATTATTAGTTTCCGGGGTCGTTACAATAAAAAAAATTAATGCCACCATAACTTATTTTCAATAGATAAAATCAAGGGGTATTTCTTTATATGCATTTGACTATTTTTGTTAAAACTCAAAATCTGGTGATAAAAATCTGTCTAGTCGAAGACGAAAAAAGTATTTCAGAGCTGATTCAGTTGAATCTTGAGCTCGAGGGGTATGACGTAAACATCTTTGATAATGGAAAAAAAGCGAAAGATGCCTTAATCGATCCGTCAATTTATGATCTAATCATTCTTGACGTAATGCTGCCAGGAGTTAGCGGAATTAACCTTTGTAAACACATTCGTACCGTCTCAAATGTCCCTGTACTGTTCCTTTCCGCAAAGGGCACAACAAGTGATCGAATTGAGGGCCTGAAGGCTGGAGGGAATGATTATTTGCCAAAACCCTTTGATCTTGAGGAGCTACTCTTGCGAGTAGGTATACTAACACAAATTGATGTTTCCCTGGAGGAGGAAACATTGAAGGTTGGTCGCCATATTGTAAACTTCAAAACCTATACGGTAAAGAATCAAGAAACCCATGAAGAGATACAGCTATCCAAGAAAGAGATTGGCATAATCCGGTTGTTTCTGAGTAAGAAGGGTGAGGTCGTTTCAAGAAATGAGATCCTTGATGAGGTATGGGGGGCTGACCAATACCCTACTACTCGAACGATTGATAATTTTATCCTAAACCTTCGTAAAATTCTTGAGGAAGATCCCCGTTCTCCAAAATATATTCACTCCGTTCGCGGCGTTGGTTACAAGTTCACCTTATAAAGAAATATTACTTTTGATCCCTCTTGATATTTTAAATATGCAACAAACAAAACAACTTAGATACGATAAGGCTTACTTGAGAATGGCGATGACATGGTCAAAATTAAGCCACTGTGACCGTAAAAAAGTGGGGGCAATCATTGTTAAGGATGGTATGATCATATCTGATGGGTACAATGGAACGCCAAGCGGATTTGATAATTGTTGCGAAGATGATAATGGAAATACACACTGGTTTGTACTGCACGCTGAAGCAAATGCTATTCTCAAAGTGGCGCGATCTGCGCAAAACTGCAAAGGAGCTACACTATATCTGACACTTTCTCCTTGCAAAGATTGCAGCAAACTTGTTCTACAGGCAGGAATTGAGCGTGTTGTTTTTATGAAATTATACAAAGATCAAAGTGGAGTTGAATTTCTTTCAGCTTCAGGAGTTGATGTTGTGCAAATTGAAGAGGTCGATGCAGAATAATAATGCATTTTATATCCCTATTGTTATGGCAGCTTGCATAGCGACAGGCCTCTTTATTGGAAGTTTTCTCGGAACTAAACAGCCTATCACGATGGGTATATCTTCCGAAAAGGCAAGAAAAATAGAGGACATTCTACAAATTTTAGATCAAAGGTATGTTGATAGCATTGATGTAACCAGTGTATATGAAACGGCTATTAATGATATGCTCCACAAGCTAGACCCTCACAGCAATTACATAAGTGCCACCGAGGTGCAGCTGGCAGAGGAGTCTATTCGAGGCGAATTTAAGGGGATTGGAGTCAGATTCTTTATCATAAGAGATACACTGTGTGTGACAAATGTTTTAAGGGATTCTCCTTCAGAAAGGGCGGGCCTTGAATCAGGAGATAAGATCATACAAATTGACACTGCCAACGTAGCAAGCATTGGGATTAGCTCAGAAGAGGTGATGAAAAAACTTAAAGGACCAGAAGGCACGAAAGTAGACCTAAAAATCCTCAGAAAAGGAACAATCATGAACAAAACCGTTACTCGAGGTGCGATTTTTGTGGAAAGTGTTGTTGCTCCTTACCTGATTAGAAAAGATATTGGTTACGTCAAAATCAATAGCTTTTCAGTTAATACAAGTAAGGAGTTTAGATTCGCAATGACTCGCTTACTTGAGCAAGGAATGAAAAAAATCATCATCGACTTGCGGAATAATGGGGGAGGAGTTTTACAATGTGCAACTGACATTGCCGACGAATTTATAGAGGCGGGTAAATTACTTCTTGTTACGCAAGGACTCCACGAAGCACGTAGCGAATATAGAGCAACGAGTCGCGGGGTGCTGGAGGATATAGATGTTGCGGTTCTAATAAACTCGCAAAGCGCCTCCGCATCAGAGATATTAGCAGGTGCCCTTCAAGATAATGACAAAGGTACAATCATCGGAAGGCGATCATTTGGTAAAGGGCTTGTTCAAGAAGACCGCCAATTAAACGACGGCAGTGTACTAAGATTAACTATTGCGCGCTACTACACACCAACGGGGCGCTGCATACAAAGAGAGTATAATGGTGATTTCCATGACTACACAACAGAGGCATTGGATCGCTATGAAAACGGCGAAATGTATGAGCTTGACTCATCTTCTTTCGTTAACAATGAAAAATTCACAACCCCAGGAGGCAAAACCTTATATGGTGGAGGGGGTATATTCCCGGATATTTTTGTGCCACTCGATTCCATTGGGTTCACAAATTATTTCAATCAGCTCAGATACTCCGATGCTTTTATTTGCTTCGCTTTCGATTTCGTCGAAAATAATCGCTCAAGATGGGCTTCTCCTGTTGATTACGCAAAATCATTCTCTATTAGCGATGGGATTTTAAGACAATTCCTTAACTATGCCGCAGAGCACAATGCTGTTCCTGTTGATCAAAAATCAATCCAGACAAGCAGGAAATTAATAGCGAAAATCTTAAAGGCTGAAATTGCAAATCAAATATGGATGGAGGATGGTTATTACCAGGTTATGAACGAAACAGATAAAGAGGTAGGTGAAGCTTTACAAGTTTTAAAGTAATTAAAGACACTATCTTGGGGAATAGAGGCACTATGATACGATACATTCCTTTGAATCAATTTAATAATGCCCTTGAAGGTAACCTGGAAGAAATATTAAGTTCCGGTGACCAAAATGCTATTGAGGGCCTCTATGAAAAGCTTCGTGATTCCTACAGCGAAAAAGATATTCAGCTTGCGCTGAGTCAAATGAAAAAAGAAGGTGCTATAGTTTTTCATGGTTGGATTGCTCAACATAAGGTGTTGGAAAACTTCATCACCAAGGGTGAAATCGGACATCTGGAGCTAACTGAGACAGTTAAAAATCACATACTTTTTCCTCAATTTCAGAAATTCGTTTCATCCTATCTACAAGAGCAACTGTTATACACACAACCAAAAAACGATTCAGAAAGAGCCTCCCTTTTCTCCTTTGTTTGCTTATTAACAGATGAAGTGAGACCTGTCGTCGAGACTAAATTGATTGATCCAATACATCGCCGTGCTGAGTCGTTATTGGAAGTCAAGGCTACCATCAGCGATGTAGATCTAAATAACACTTTGTCTAAGATACTTTCCGAACAGGTAATATATTCCTTGAATAGTCTTTCCAGAGCAATGTATCATGAAAAAGTTTTTTTTACTGAAAGACTTCTAGACCTTATACGTTCCAGTATATGTACTCCGCAAGTAAGTAATTGGATATTGAAACAGCTTGATCAGTTAAGATTGAACAAGGAGCATAAGGACAAGTTGCATGACATAAGAAGCGATCTCAAATCAGGCAAAATAAAGGGCCTCAAAACTATCAACGCAAAAGGACATATAATAGCCCCCTTCAAACTCTTGGGTGTTATTCTCAGCTTGGCTGTTTTAATCATTCTATTCTTTTTCTTTTTCGAAAACAGCAAAAAAGAGACAATTAATACTTCATCCTATTCTTCATTCAAAACTTTTACAAATGAAGAGCGTGCTCAAATGGATTCAATCATCAAAATTCTTCAAGCCAAACACGACAAGGATTATTACAATATTGATACTACCGTAAACGGACAACTTGTTATCCCCACTTATCTTTTGATGCGCAGAAGCTTTCAGAATGATTTAATGGAGCGTATTTATTTAGACTGGAATAAAGATGGAATTCTCCAAGATCTTTATTTAACAACGCCTGTTTCAGAGAAATGTCAGATTTCACGCAGGAAAGGTGAAAAGCCGCTCAACACAAAAAATGGTGAGATAAGAGTCCAACTCGCAAACGAGTCAGCATATTCTCTGGTAATTTACGCAGGAAAAAACAATCCAAGAGCTTTCGTTTACTCACAATATATTCCACAGGATACCACCATTGAATTTTTACTTGACAAAGACGATGTGTTCTTCTGCGTTGCAGGAAGATCCTTTCAAAAATTTGAGGTGCCGAGCAACGTGGTCCCAGATCTACTTCCTGATTTTGAATTCAAAGAACACTTTGGATCGACAGATAACAATTACATTGAATCAATTAACAACCCATACTTTGTGAAACAATCCGCAACAGCAATCCAAATTTTAGTAACTGGAAACAATAACAATCATTTCGCAATTATAGAGTTGGATGGGGTACTAGAAGCTTATTAGTATCGAAGCTATTTTCGTAATTTAGCAATATGATTCTATACAACGTAACCGTAAGTATTGACCCTACAATTCATGAAGAATGGCTTGAGTGGATGAAGGTTAAACATATTCCGGATGTTATGAGCACAGGTTGCTTCATTGAAGCCAGAATCTCTAGAGTTCATGGTGAAGAGGAAAATGGGTTAACATTCGCCATGTCCTATGTTGCCCCAAGCCAAGCACATATTGATCAATATCAAAAATTACATGCTCCAGCGCTTCAACAAGAGCATTCTGCGAAATATGAAGGGCGCTTTGCGGCATTCAGAACGATGCTTACAATTCTTGAAGAATTCAGGTCATGAGTGTGGCTCCAAAAAAACATCTTGGTCAACATTTCCTTACAGATAAAAACATCTGTGATAAAATCGCTCGTCAATATTCCTCACACAAAGGATGTAAACGCCTTCTCGAGATTGGCCCTGGTATGGGTGCACTCACTGAATTTCTTATTAAGCAGGACGTTGAGGTTTTTGTAATGGACGTAGACAAAGAAAGTATCGGTTATCTAACAGACCACTTTCCAAAATTGAAGAGCCACATTTTTTATGCCGATTTTTTAAAGGTCAATCTAAAAGATATTATGGGTGAAAATCCTTTTGCTGTGGTCGGTAACTTCCCATATAATATCTCCTCACAAATACTTTTTCGTTGTCTGGAGCATCGGGATCAAATCCCTGAAATTATGGGGATGTTTCAAAAGGAAGTTGCCCAACGTATAGCCGAAAAACCAGGAACAAAACAGTACGGGATACTAAGTGTATTGATACAAGCCTTTTACAACATTGAATATTGCTTCACCGTCGACGAACATGTCTTCAACCCTCCACCAAAAGTAAAATCAGGAGTAATACGATGCACTCGAAACGATAGAGATCGACTGCCATGTGACGAAAAGCTGTTCATTCAAGTAGTGAAAATGTCATTTAATCAGCGGCGTAAAACAATTCGCAATTCTCTAAAATCAATTTTAAAAGGAAAAGATATTAACCATCATTTTTTTTCACTACGTCCTGAAGTTCTGAGTGTAGAAAACTTCATTGAATTAACTCAAATCGTGGAGCAATCCTTTTCGCAAAAAATTTAAATTATATTTTCACTAAAATCACTGTGTGAAAATTCTGATTTTTTATTTTCTTTGTAACAGTTAAAATGCGTTATATGAGTTCGACAGATATCTTTTGGGCAATAGGAGACTTCCTAACATGGACATTTGGAATTTTTGAGGTGATCGGAAATTCTTTCAATTACATGCTTTTGGCTCTTGGTTTTATTGGTATGTTCTACTGGTTGAATTGGCAGCGTAAATTTAATGAGCAAGCAGAGAACAACCCTGATCAATTAAAGTAACTAAAATCAGATTTGATATTGAAGGTTGTCCTAAGGACAACCTTTTTTAATTTTAAGACATGGGAAAAACTTCGATAATTATTACTGCTGGAGGAATTGGAAGGAGAATGAAATCAAGCCTACCAAAACAATTTCTTTTGATCAATGAAAAACCGATCCTTATGCATACAATTGAGAAGTTCTATCATTACAACCCGAATTTTGAATTAATCCTGACTTTGCCCGATGATTGGCATTTATTTTGGGAAGAATTAATGGCGGAACATGATTTTCGGATACCACATCGCGTTGTTTCGGGAGGTGAACAGCGCTATCACTCGGTTAAAAATGCCTTGAATCATTGTACAGGAGAAAATATTCTTGTCCATGATGGTGTTCGCCCAATTGTTGACCATGAGTTAATTTCTCGATGTTTAGAAAAACTTCAAGAAAAGGATGTTGTAATTCCGGTGGTTCCAATTCATGAGTCAATGAGACAAAATAAAGATGGACAAACTATTTCCGTAAACCGCATGGATTACGTTATTGTTCAAACTCCTCAGTGCTTTAGACGCGAAGCAATAATGAAGGGCTACGAAAAAGATTTTCATGAGCGTGTTACTGATGATGCAACTATTGTAGAAGAAGCAGGGTTTTTTATTGATACCGTTCAAGGGAGCGAAAACAATATCAAAATAACCCATTATGATGACTTAAAAATCGCAGAGGCAATATTGAATTAAACCAGGTCTAAACTTTATCTTTACCCCGATTTTGAAACATGAAAGTAACGGATCATTTAAAAAACGCAGAAAATCCTCTCTTTTCTTTTGAGATTCTTCCCCCACTAAAAGGAAAAAGTATCCAGTCAATATTTGACGGTATCGATCCTTTGATGGATTTCGATCCAAAATTTATTAATGTGACATATCATCGAGAGGAATATATATACAAGGAGCGTGATCAAGGTCTTCTTGAGAAAATTGCCATTCGCAAAAGGCCAGGGACCGTGGGAATCTGTGCTGCGATTATGAATAAATATCAGGTAGATGCTGTTCCGCATCTTATTTGCGGTGGGTTTAGTAAGGAAGAAACAGAAAATGCGCTGATCGATCTTCAATTTTTAGGAATTGATAACGTTTTGGCTTTACGCGGAGACTCGATCAAAACAGAATCCTCATTCAAGCCTCATCCGAAAGGGCATCAATATGCGGTTGAGTTAATCGATCAAATATCAGAAATGAACATGGGTAAGTATCTGATTGAAGATATTAAACTTGAGCCTACTGACTTTTGTATAGGGGCTGCTGGATATCCTGAAAAGCATTTTGAGGCAATGAACTTATCAACCGATCTTGAATTTTTGAAGAAAAAGGTAGAAGCAGGCGCAGAATATATTGTAACGCAAATGTTTTTCGATAATCAGAAGTTTTTCAATTTTGTTGATGCATGTCGAGCAGCAGGGATTGAAGTTCCAATAATTCCAGGATTGAAGCCGATCAAATCCATGAATCATATTTCATTCTTGCCAAAATTCTTCCATATTGATTATCCGGAAGTTTTATCAAAAGAACTATTAAAGTGTAAATCCAATGCAGATGTTGAACAACTCGGGATTGAATGGGGAATCGAACAATCTAAAGAGTTAAAAGAATTCGGAGTACCTTGTATTCACTATTATACAATGTCAAACTCCAGCTCTGTAAAAGCAATCGCAAAAGAAATATTCTAAAATGAAAATACTCTTCTTACTACTCGTATTAATACTGCACACTGATTTAAGCCAGGCTCAGAAGGAGTCATTTAAACTGGATAATGCACTCGTAATTGGCCAGTTTGATAGACCAGAGGATCGTTATTCTCTGGAAATCAATTTTACAGATATGTTAGTTCAACGTGGTGTAAAGGCAAGCCCTTCATTGAACATATTGAAATTGGGAGAGGATCCTCAAAACCTTACAAAAGACTCTATTCAAAATGTACTTCAAAAAAGAGGTATTGATACATATGTAATTATTTCAGTACGTGGATATGATCGAAAATTCAAGACCTCTGACAACACCTCTTCATTATCTGAAACATTGGGGCAAGCAAGTCTTTTCGCACTTTACAAGGACGACATTGTCTCAATAAGTTTTGACTTCAAGTTCTTTCGCAAGGGAGAGTGTGTTTACTCTGAGATTGTAAAATGCGGGAATATTGGAGACCGAGATTCTGTAATAAAAAGATTTCGGAAAAAGCTCAGCAAAAAGCTAGATAAAAAGTGGCTTAATTAATTTTAATCCGCCTGGATAGTTTTCGTGCGGGATTTTCGATCCATCTCCAGAAAAAATGCGAGAAGATCAAGGAAAATAGTAGGGCTAATAGAACCATTACAATCTTTGCCCAGAAGTTATCTGAAGCGCGAATAATTAGATAAAGAAAATTTCCGCCTATTAAACCATGGGTTAAATAGAGAGAATAACTTATATCTCCCAACCAGTAACTTTTCTTTTTTACTGTTAAGTGTGTAATAATCAGAACTGTTAATACTGAGAACAACGTAATTATAACCCCATGGTAGTATGCTATTAAGGGAACCATAAGCATCGACGACACCCAATGCTCTGTGGCAGAGAGTCGTTCTGATTTCCTCAAAAAAATCAAAATCCCCAGGGTGAAAATAGGTGCAAAAAAGAATATTAGGCTCTTATTCGGTAAAACAAAAATGCTCAATCCAAATAATAGCGCCGTTAATAAAACAACCCACTTCGATCTGCTCTTCAAAAGCGGAAAAAGCAGGCCTATTACCAGATAATATTGGAACTCGATGGCTAACGTCCAAAAAATCACATTGTACCACTCATAATCTGTAAATGAAATCGTGTAACTCAGATGATGAATAAGTCTCAAAGGCTCAAAAATGAATGTCTCCTGGTTCTTCCAAGCAAAAAATGCTGCAATAAGAAAAATTAGTCCAATCGTAACAATATATGGAATCTCTATTCGCACCCATCTTCTCGCGACAAATCGATGAAATGCTGTTGGCGTAAATCTACTTGAATACAGAGACGCCGGAATAACAACTCCCGAAATAACAAAGAAGATATAAACTCCTTGTTTCCCAATCTCCCCAAGAGAGAGTAACCATGGTTGTTCCTGAAATATTAGCGTCTTATGAAAACTGAAATTCGTGAAATGATAGATCGCAACGAGCAATGCCGCAATTCCCCTAAGTAAGTTTATAACGGGGAAATAAAGCCTCATTCTTTTGGCGCGTAGTTCTTTCTTGGTAAAGGCAAAACATAACGAAGATTGATCCTCCCTCCGCGCAACCTTCCGATCTCATTCTTATCTCTCGAGTAGAAAGTATATGATAGCATTACCTGCACATTATAAAAAGACGTTCCAAACATTGGAGTTACACCATGTGTCATCTCTCCTCCACCGGCAAAAAAATCATATCCCAGCGCATAAGTGAACGTAGAGTAGTTACCTATTTCGGCTCTCAGACCCCAATATGGATCCCAATAATCTTCAGGTGATGCAGCTGTTCCGGTTGTGTCTATTGAAACAGGGATATTATATCTGAACATCACCGCTCCTCCCAACATTGCACCAGTTTTTCTCGGCACGTAAGAATCTGAAATATTGAAAGCCAATCCTCCAACTAAAGAACCCCAAGCGACACCCTCATAACCAGCGATCAACCCAAGGTACGGAGGTATATTCTCTCCATAATAGGGCCATTTATATTCTCCGTCTTTCTCTTTGATAATATCATATGAATCATCACCTTCTACTAAATGTACATCCTTCCAATTATCTAGCTCGTAAACTTGCCAGCCTACAGCCCCTTTGCGGAAGTAGCCTTGACTTACCAACTCTCCTTTACTGTTTTTTGTTTCAAAAAAATAGGTCCCGGGAGTATCATGATAAAGACTATCGAAATAGTACATATCGACCCAATAATAGGATTTATCAGCACCATAATTATAGGTCTTTAAATACTTTGGATAACCATTTTCGTATATGTGCTCTTCGATAACTGTTCCTGCTTCATCTGTAAAACTTACTGGACCATTTACAGCCGTCAGTAATTCTGAGGAAGACTCAATAGACACTATTAAATTTTTCTGTCTACGGGTACATTTGAATTCAAACAATGACTTGCCTTCATTTAGGTAAGCATAGCCGAAATAACAAGCCTTTACGCTGTCTGTTGGACAAAGGTTGCTATCCAAGAATTGCTTTTTATATCCTGTGAAATTCTGCTGGGCCGATGAAGTGAATACAAATAACAGCAGTATTAAGGTTAATCTCATGGGCTAAAAATAAACAACTTTACCTTATGTTGTTTCGTATATATTGCTCTAGCCTATCCTTTTTGTTGCGCTTTACCATTTTTTCGAGATCCTTATTCTTTCCCAGCACCTCCTTGTTGGCAAAATAGTAATCCAATACATCACGCGTAGCCGCCAGGCATCCTTGCCATTTTTCTGAGCAATCTCCACTTTCGATACAGTATTTGGTCCACCCCCCCATAAAGACAATCAAGCTTTCTCCGTAAGTCATGTAGGGAACTAGCTTTTGTGTCACCTGAACCGTTATATATGGGCACGTTGAAACCCAATCTAAAATGTATTGACAGCTATTCAAGCGATTCGTAGTACCTTCCTCTGCTGGGTTATTCAAAATGAATTCATAATGCTTCAGTAGGGTTTGCTCGGTTCGTCGGAAGTCTGTCTCAGATTCAAAGTTTATCACTTTTTGATCGTAATCCAGAATGAACTCAAGCAAATGATCTTCTAGCTCTACACCATTTTTAGATGCCGTAGTCAAATACTTAATGGCTTGCTTATCCTCTCCCAAATAGTAATGAAGTACTCCTATCAAGTGCTGAGCTTTTCCCGTATTTGAAGACTGCTGTGATTCCATTAATCGAACAGCTTTTTTCGCATAGATCATTGCGGCATCATAATCCTCTTGCATTGTTCTTACCTGTGCCATTCCTAAAAATGCATCAGCGTCATTCTCGTCTATACGGGATACCACTTCATAATGAATATAAGATGAGTCCAAAGACGCCTCCATTCCATATATCGATGCAAGATAAAGATGTGGGTCTCGCTGATCATTTTTGATGCTTAGCGCTTGATAGCACATCTTTTTTGCGACTCCGTACTCCTTTTCAAAACTATACAGTCGTGCCAATTCCACGTATCCTTGATTGAATGTTGTATCAGATTCAACGGCCTTTTCCAAAGAGATGATGGCCATCTTACGATTATTATCCGCTAAAAACGCGTCCGCCTCATTGTGATACTGTTGTGCTTTTAAACTGTCTTGAGCAATTGAATTCATTGTGAACAATCCTGATAGAATCGTAAGTGTTAATGCGATGTAATTCATTTCTTCTGTATTTTCGCCTTGCAATTTTCACAAAGCGTTTCTTTCGCTGCATCTACTGTTCCTATGGATTCCACAGCATCGGTCATGAGACACGACTTATCAGGGCAATGCTTTAATCCAAGATTATGTCCGATCTCGTGCAATGCGATCTTCTTTAATCGAGATCTTAGGGTTTTTCCTTTACCCAATCTATATACTGATACAACTGAACTCGTTCCCGGTTTAAAGCCAAGTCCGAAAATTCCAAAATCCTTGTATGTAGATTGAGGCTTTTTGATCTCTCCCTTAGCTCCGTATTTTGTTATCGATATGTCCTTATTCGTTAGTCCAAAAATAATGCCGATCGAGTCCGGGCGTGAATCACGAAGAATGCGAATCAATGTGTCCGCCCTGTAACGTGCTGACTTGACATTTATAAAAGCCCGTTGAGGTGGTGCCATCACAGGTAAAACTACAGTTTCAAAACCATACTCATCCTTTAGAGCATTTTGAATTAGTTCAATTTGCTCAGAGTTCACATTTCCGATTGGCTGAATACCAACCTGATATTTCCTTTGTTGCACCTCCCTTGGGACATTATTACATCCGTAAAAAAGCAATAATAGAAGGGGCATCAAGTAAAATCTCATTTATCGTTTTTATGATTAACGAAACTTGTGGACGAAGTGATATAAACTCCAACAAAAATAATGAGCATGTAAATGATCTTTTCCAAAGTTATAGTATCTGTATAATCCTCTGCCAAACCTATTTCAGATAAGATATATGCAAAGAAAATAACTGATACCGGTTGCGTATAAATATATGCACTCGAAACTGTCGGAGAAGTGTGTTTCAAGCCATACATTGTCAAAAGGTAAGTAAGAAATGTTACACCAATCACTACATATAGAATTTTCCAGATTACATCTGAGGTGATAATTTTAAAATCTGTGGAAAGGAACTCTGTCAATGTAGGCGGATAGATTAAAATAAATAACATGCCGAAACTAAAAACATAAGTTATGACCGTGAGGGGGGAATACTTATTTATGAGTGGTTTCGCTATTACTAAATATAGAGCATAACTAGCGGCATTAATTAACAAATAAAGGTCTCCAATTAAAGACTCTGTGCTTGCCGTTCCCGATGATAGTGTCAATAATATGGCTCCTGTTGCTCCAATCAATACACCTGTCGTTCTCTTAATATTGATTGGTGAGCGGATTATAAAAAAAGACAAAATCACAACCATGATCGGGTTTAAGGTCATGATGATGCCAGAGTTAATGGATGATGACAAATTGAGTCCATTAAAAAAAAACAGTTGGTTGATGGTCACCCCAAACATCCCGCAAATAGCGAATAAAAACATGTCTTTTCGAAGGACTTTTTCCTTTATAAGGATTAACTTAATAAGCCAGAAAAGTAATGTTGCGCCTACCGCTCGAAACATAATAAAGACGTTAGGTGTAAGGTAGTTTGGCATTACACCTTTAGCAATAATATGGCTCGCACCATATAAGGTATTTACCATGAAAAGCGCTATGTGCGCTCTTATTAAATGAGCTCTCACTAATTATTTATTGAAAGATGCTTTTGCAGCCTCGATTGTCTTCTTCGCATTACCAACAAAGACCTCATCTCCATTGATTATGAAGGGCCGTTTCAGAAAGGTATATTCTTCCATCATATACCTTTTATAGTCAGCCTCAGAAAGGTCCATCTCATTTAGCCCCATCGATCGATACTTCATTGCTTTTTTCGAGAAGAGAGCCTCATAGGAGCCTACTTTGTCTTTGAGAAAGTCAAGGGTTTTTTCATCGATGTTCTCAGTTTTGATATCCTGCAATTCAACCCCTTCTAAGTTTAGCTCCTTTAAAATTCGCTGATTCGTTGAGCAGGTTTTTAAATGATAGATCTTCTTAGTTGCCATTTCTATATCTTTCTCTGTCGTCTTCATTGATCTCTACCGGTGGACACCCTTTCACCTTCTTTTCGAAAAGGAACATGTATTTAACATGGAAAAGCACTGGCCAATAACGTGAAGAATACCAATGAAAGGAAGGTTTTCCAAACATGTTAGTTTTATCTCCTTTATTGGCCATGTCTGGAGTTACTGTCTGATAACCGAAGATTGGAGTCCGTGCTCCAAACACCATGTAACTTCCTCTTTTCAATCGAATGCCTAACCCAAGTCCATAATGCAACTGTGCTTGCAATGGCTTCGTGTAAAGCTGCTGATTCGTCATTGGGGACCAGCTGTACTCGTCTGAGGACTGTAGAAGGCGATAATCCAGGTTAACTCCGAGCGTGTTATCAAGGAAAAGGGCTTCAGACAATTTGATGTTTTTGTGAATAGAGAACCTTCCGTAAATATTGCCTTGGCCGAATGTATACTTCTCTTCAGCTTCACCGATTTTGCTTCCAATGTTATCAAGACTGTCCAAGTGGATCAGCTCCGCTCCTCGAAAATACTTGAACCCAAGTCCCCAGTCAAAGTAACTTACGAGAACTGTCTTTAACGCCAATGATAATTTTGAGCGCTTCTTTGGGAAGTGGAACATTCCAATCTCTCCGTAAACACCCAGCCTTCCTCTTGGATCATTGTAGTAGCTCCCTCTATACAACTGCGTTGCAGGGTCTACTTCGAATACTTCATTTCTTATCTTCGTGAAAGTATACGTTGGGCCTAACTGAAACTGCAACCCAGAAGCACTCAAGTTTCTGAGGTCACGCGTACCAAAAGCATCTTTCTTCTTTCGTGGTGTTAAGTCGCGCTGGGCGATTACTGTAAATCCCGCTATCAACAGTGCTGAAAAAATCAAATATTTCATATTCTTTCTAAAATCATTTCCATTACCTCATCCGAATCCCATTTCTCTTCAATATTCGGCGTTTCCATCACATCTTTCATGATCATCTCCTGACGCATGCCATCTTTCCAGGCATCACTATACCTTATCTCGCTAAAAGTAACCTGAGAATATAACGGTAACCATCTTTCAGGATACAATTTAGAAAATTTTGCTTCGATCTTTTTCTGTAACAAGAACTTCGGATCGGCTACATAATCCCGCATTACATGATAATTATGTAGTGAAAGATCTTGCAATGCGTCGCCGTCCGGCTTGCGCACAATCGAGAACTCAGCAAATACTTTATCCCAATCTTCATTATGTTTTTGCATCAGCTCCCACATAACTGTGCAATCTTCAAATCCTCCATTCATTCCTTGTCCGTAGAAGGGAACCGTTGCGTGTGCAGAGTCTCCCATCAACACTACTTTTCCAAAGTGCCAAGGATACGAACGCATAATACCAAGAGAAGAAAGCGGGTAATCTTCCCATATATCTCCGATATCCGGCACCATTTCGTAAAAATCAGGGAAGGTCTTTTTGAAGAATCCATCCACATCTTCTTTTGTGTTGAGTTGCGCAAAAGAGTTTTTTCCACCTTCATGCCGCATGAAGGTGGAAAAAACTCTTTTGTGTTGAGTTGCGCA
>JALRKF010000057.1 GCA_023254905.1 Crocinitomicaceae bacterium
AACCAACGCACCGACAAATGTTAGTTCATTTAATAATGATGCAGGGTATGTGACAACATCAAACGATGCCGATGCTGATCCAACGAATGAGATTCAATCCTTATCTCTCAGCGGTTCAGACCTTACTATTTCAAGTGGAAATACAATAACACTTCCTTCGGGAGGAGCAAATACTTTGGATCAGGCCTATGATCAAGGTGGGCCTGGAGCTGGTCGCACTATTACAACTGACGCAGGAGCTGTTCAGATCGTTAATTCAGGGTCGAACACTATAGGATTAGATGTATCATCTGCAGTGACAAACTCAACAGGAGTATTGTCTACTCATTCTGGAATTGGAGTAGCATTTAGAGCAGAAAGCACTAATCCTTCAAACTCATTCTCCGCTATCCAAGCAAATACAAATAGCTTAAATGCTGTTAATGCTGCTATACTCGGAAATAATTCGGGTGCTGGATATGGTGTTACAGGACAAATTCCTGCAACGGCAACTGGAGCAGCCGGCGTCTACGGAAATAATCTCCGAACCAATGGAGGTTATGGAATCCTTGGTATTGGATTTAATGGTACTGTGGGACAGTCAAATTATCCAACTGGGTTTGGTATTTATGGATCGAATTCAGGTTTAACAGGGTTATCAATAGGAACCTACGGTGTCGGGTTCAATGGAATCTACGGACAAACCAATGACGTAATTAATGGCTGGTCAGGATACTTTACTCAGGATATTGGGGTAGATGGTGCTGGCTACTCAATTGGTGGATGGATCACCGTATCAGATAAACGATTAAAATCTGAGATCATTCCAATTGATAATGCATTAGGTAAGCTTGAATTGATCAACGGACGTTTTTACACGATCGAGGCCAAATTGAAGCCTTATGGTGAAGAAATGAAAATTACAAACCGCAAGCAATACGGAGTTATTGCTCAGGAGGTAGAACAAGTATTTCCGGAAATGGTTTCTGAAAAAGCGATCTTCAATAATGCAGGAGATAATACACTTTACAAGACCGTTAATTATGATCAATTGATTCCTGTTCTTATTGAAGCAGTGAAAGAACTTAATAATAAGGTTGAGAATCTTGAAAATGAGCTCAAAGTATTGAAGGAAAAATCGTCTTCAAACAAGGAGTAGAATTATTATTCATAAAAAAGCCACCCCATAAGGTGGCTTTTTTTGTATAAACTCTTGTTTACCTTACTTTAAAAGTGATTCGTCGGTTCTTTGCCATTCTAAGATCTTCATCATCCATTGAATTGATATCACTGTTCGGATACTCTGCCCCTTTTGGATTTGACATCAATCTCGATTCATCGATTCCTGCGTCAATGAAATACTTCATCACTGCTCCAATGCGCTTGATGTCCATGTCTGCATAATAGTCATTCTTTTTGCCCACTAAATCCTCCTGTACATTGTTGTGTCCATTGATCTGTAAGACTATATCTGCATTTTCTTTCATGATTCCTGTAATAAACTCAAGAGCATCTTTACCTTCTGTTGAAAGCTTATCCTTACCAAATGCAAAGAACAACTGATACGCTTCAATCATCTCATTGACAGACATTTCATCATTTAATACAACTGATCGCTCATAAACTGTGGTAGAATATGTCTCTATTTCTTGTCCGTAATCGCACTCACATTTATCTCCTTTTTCTTCATCCAATAAACGAACAGAGATATCGTCAATATAATAATAGGAAGCTGCGATCTCATCTACTTTAAAATCCCAGTCTTTATCTTTCTTCATCCTCACTGAACTTCCCTTGGTATTTTCGTCTGACATAAAATTACCCATGGTAAGCCACCTCTCTCCACCATCAGCTTTATATATTCCGCATACCTTGGTCCAATTGTAACGTGCAGTTATCGCATCATCTGAGAAAGGGCTAATGCTCGGCTCATCGTAAATAGGAAGTTTCGTGTCTGTTCCAAATGACTTTTTAGAAAACTTTGCTGAAACAGAGTTGATTGCATATTTAGAGCACTCTGCGAGAGATACATAATATTCTACACAATATTTCATCCCCTTTTTCATAGGAGAATTCAATTTCACTGTTGCGTATGAACGTGGTATTTTCTGTCCGAATGAATACACCGTTATACCAGCATAATTCTCACCTTCTTTCGCTGATTCTTTTCCATAAACATTCATTGGAACACCAATCTCCTCAAATTTCCCGTCTACAAAAACATCAGCTCGAACACCAGTCGGTGAAATCCAACCAGTTGCAGCATCTATTTTTCCCAATCGTTTTGGCTTCTTATCCATTTCCTCGAAACTACCATTTTGAACAAGGTTTACCCCTTCTTGCGCAAATACTGCTGAAGCTAATAGTATCATTACAAATACTCCGATAATCTTTTTCATTGATCTAATGTTTAATAGCATAACTCTTTACAGTTTTAATAAACGTTTTTACTTTTTCTGGATCTATGTCTGGATAAACGCCATGACCCAAATTAACAATATGTCTCTGACTTACAAACGATTCCATCATATTATTTGTAAGACGTTCTAATTCTTTGTGACTACTGTAGAGCGCGCATGGATCTAAATTACCTTGTAGCGTTCTTGTCTCTCCAACCAAAGCTCTAGCCTGTTCAATATTCATGTTCCAGTCCAGTCCAACAGTGTTGCAGCTCAACTCTCCGATCTCTTTCAATGAACTAAAAGCCCCTTTAGAGAATAATGTTACAGGCACTTCATTGATAGCATCAGCTATTTGCTTTAGATACTTGATACCGAATTCCTGATATTGATCTTTTCCAAGTATTCCAGCCCATGAATCAAAGACCTGAACCATATGAGCACCTGCAGCAATCTGCGCCTTGAGATACTTAATAGTCACATCCGTTATACTCTGTAGCAACTCATGTGCCAAAGTAGGATCAGTGTACAAAATCTTTCTTGAAACTGAGAAGGTTTTCGATCCTTGACCCTCCGTCATATAACAAAAGATCGTCCATGGAGCACCGGCAAAACCTATCAAAGGAACTCTTCCATCTAACTCCTTATTCGTGATCTTGATTGCCTCAGTCACATAACCAAGTCTGTCCTCTATATCAAAATCCGTTTGAATCGTTGATAGCTGCTCTCTTGTGCACACCGTTTTTTCAAACCAAGGTCCTTTTTTTTCTATCATTTGGTATTCCAACCCCATGGCTTCGGGTACAACAAGAATATCCGAGAAAATAATTGCAGCGTCAACATCCAAAATATCAACCGGCTGTATTGTAACCTCAGCAGCAAGCTGAGGCGTTTCAACTAGTTCTTTAAATCCGGACAATGAATTTCTTACCGCACGGTATTCAGGTAGTATCCTACCCGCCTGGCGCATCAACCAGACCGGGTATCTTTCCACCGATTCCCCTCTAGCGGCTCTTAATATTAGGTCGTTCTTCAAATTCATTGCTGCAAAGATAGCAATACACTGTAGATGAGAATCACCATTTTATTGGTGTTTTACCCATTTCTGTTAAATATTTATTTGCTTCTGAAAAATGATTGCATCCGAAAAAACCGCGATAAGCCGAAAGCGGCGATGGATGCGGAGCATTGAGAATGCAATTCTTTGATCCAGGAACATGTTCCGCCTTCTTTGCCGCCTTACTTCCCCACAGCATATACACCACATGTTCATTCCTTTCACTCAAGGCTTTTATTACAGCATCTGTGAATTTTTCCCAGCCCCTATTTGCATGACTTTCTGGAGTCCCTTCACGAACAGTCAATGTAGCATTGAGCAACAAAACACCTTGTTCAGCCCAATGTCTAAGATCACCATTTCGATCTGAAAGATCGATTCCCATATCTTCCGAAATCTCCTTGTAAATGTTCATCAGACTCTTTGGCAATGGTCTTACATCAGGTTCTACTGAAAAACATAAACCGTGCGCATGTCCTTTAGTTGGATAAGGGTCCTGTCCGAGGATTACGACTTTCACATGCTCAAATGGACAGTCATCGAAGGCTCTTAAAATTTCATTCCCTTTCGGGAAAATCTGACCAGGATAGGTCTGATACTCCTTTTTGACAAACTCAACTAGCTGTTGAAAATACGGTTTATCAAATTCATCTTGCAGTAATTTTTTCCAACTTTGCTCAATTTTGACCTCCATAGGCTAAAAATAAGTAAAATACATCCCTGAACTACTATCTTTGCACCATGCGTTACATCATCATACCTCTATTGTCAATCGGAATTGTTTCATGTAGTCCTGATAACTCAAGCCTAGAAACAGTTCATGAAAAAGATCAGGAAACTGTTCCTTATCAAACACCGGAGCAAATTGCGGAGAGACACATAAAAGCCGATTTGAAAATACCGGGAAATGAGGAGTGTTCAATCAAACTTTATTCAGATTTTCTGAACGAAGATGATAGTATTGACTATATAATCACTGTAAACAGGTATAACAAGGCCATGGATGATGCAGTCGCGTCAGATAAACTCGTAAAACTCGCTGAGATCGGATATACTGGTAGACACAATCATTTCTATTTTATGGATGGTAGAACAAAAAAAATATCATCTGTGAACTCAATTGCATCCAGCCCTTATGCAGAGTTGGATGTATCCTTTGAACACATTACTTCTGGACAGTACAAGGATATCATTATCGATTACCATATCATGGATAGCTATTTCCGAAATTTCTATACGATCGTTCAAAATGTTCCAGATGAAATTCTTCGCGGAGAATTATTCATTGGCCTCGGGACACCCAAACAGAAAGCATACGCGATGGAGTTTTTTCCTGGTGAAGGTGAAGCAAGAGATGTCCTAGTTTACGAGGCAACTGTGGGCGATTATCAGATAGAAAAGCCAGAAGATATCTATTCAGTAAACCCGGAAAGGATCAAAACTGATAAGGTCGCTTTGCATTGGAAATTCAATCCTTCTACGAACAAATTCTATATTGAACAAGAATCAGAGTCTGGCCTTTAGAGAAACAATGAAGTTTCTTCCAGGGGCACTTATTCCTGATCCTGAAACTCTGTACAACTGATCTGTAATATTTTCGACACCGAAAGTAGTAGAAAGATATTTATTAAAGTAAATGGTTCCTTTCAAGTTCAAGGTAAACCATGACGGTGTGAAATTTCTACCGTGCTTATCTCTTGCATAAACGTTGTCCCCTCTTTCTCCTAATGGTAATTCATCAAACTCAACTTTGTCATGATATACAGTGTAGAATTCGATCCTTGCTTGCTTTCTCGTATAGGTAATACCACTTCTTCCGAACAGCGGCGCTATGTGAGCTTTAGGGAAATACACTGAGCTATCATTGATGTAATCGAAACCTTTTTGAAATGAAATCTTCGAGTAAACTGATACTCCATTAGTTAGAAAAACTTCGATTCCACCTTGCCCACCATAAACGTACGCATTCGATACATTTTGTAAAGTCTGTACTTGACTCATCTCACCATCATAAAGAATACTATCCTGACCATTCAAGGTGTAAAAGGTTCTTGCAATTGCATTATCTAGATATGTATAATATAATGCACCATCAAGTTTCAAACTGTTCTTTATAACTTTCATGAAACCGATCTCAGCATTATAGGCCGTTTCTGGCTGAAGTTCTGTGTTCGGAACTATTACCCTTCCTGGCTCTGAATCGAAAACCTTACCCATGTCATCAATATTAGGAGCCCTGAATCCTGTAGAAGAGTTTATGTATAACTGTGTCTTTTCATTTGGATTATAGACTATTCCAATACTTCCGTTCAATGATGATCTCGTTGTAAAGCTTTCTGTCAATGGGTATTCAAAAAGTGCTGTATCGAAAACTGCATTGATCTGATAAATACTGTAACGAACTCCGGTATTCAAAATCCATTTATCGCTCATGTGATATCTAGAATTTAAATATGCTCCATATACTGCCCAAAGTGACCCATTCGGATACCTCGGATTTATCTTCAACTTATCACCAGTAGTGATATTTTCACGATAAGCATTTGAACTTACCTTATTGACCACTCCCTCTAACCCGTAGAAAAATTCAGCCCGGGATGATACCTTCTTATCCAAATCCAGATTTACAGAAATGGCGTTCACGCTTTCGTACTGCCTTCTGATTGTTGAGCTATTCATTTTTCGGTCATGCCTGCTCTCCTGAAAATTTTGATGCGCTAATGTTAATCTTACATCATCTGCTAGAATTGACGACTCGGGTGAATTGTTAACCGTTAATCTGTTCATCATCCATTTCTGCGGTCCATAATACCAATCTGCATAATCCAGTTCTCCATCATTATTTGAATCACGAAGGAGTCGATCATATCTTGGAGCATCCGACGTGTTAGCGTAATTGAAAGCATATTCAATTTGTGTTGAATTACTCAAATTGAATAAAAGTTTCTGCGTAAGGTTAAGCTGATTATAACCTGAATTAAGCTGAAATTGCGGGTCATCATTAATTAGCGTATTATCAACACCATCAATAGTTTCTTGATACGACGGTCGTAAAAAAGATTGATTACCATGCTTACCTGTTTTCAAATCTCCAAAAATGGAATACGTTAAAGACGTGAGCGAAGCCAATCGTTTACCTCCGATATTATAATCAATGTGATTTGTGAACTCGCTATTTGCTGAGGAATAACGTGTGTAATAGTTTAGTTTGCTCTTATTTTTTGTTGAATCCAATACCAATGAAGGCTCTTTGGTTCTAAAATCCATCACTCCACCGATCGCATCGCTTCCGTACAGCACTGCACCAGGTCCAAACAAAACCTCCGCAGATTCTAACGCATTCGGATCAAGAGATATTATATTTTGAAGATTCCCAGATCTAAAAATAGCATTATTCATACGAACACCATCCACTACAATCAATACTCGATTCGTTCCGAATCCTCTGAGCTTTGGAGAACCGCCAGCTAATTGGCTTTTTTGAACAAAAACATAGCCACTTGACTCTAAAAGATCAGCTACGGTTTGAGGTTCTAATAGCTCTAATTTTTTAAGATTAAGGCCTAAAATCTTGTTCGGCACTTCCGATTGTGACTTTTCCCAGCGATTTGCAGTGACAGTCATTTCATTAAAAAAGATGGGATCTTCCTCCAACTCAATGGTAACTAGCTGTTTTAAATCCTCAACTCTTATACCCATTACTTGATAATTAGAATACGAGATATAGATTGAATCACAGGCTAAGAATGGTTCTAATCGAAATCGCCCCTCAATATTGGACTTCCTATTTACAGAACGATCTGCACACATTACCTTTACTTCCGGTATCCGCTGTTGCGTGAGATGGTCAATTATTGTAATTTCTTGAGCAAATACTCCAAAATCAAGGAATATAACCATCAAGAATAATATGTAAAACCGTTGAATTACGATATGCGTCATTCAGTATTTCTAAGACGGGATGTACATCAAATTTTATACCATTTTTAATCGGTTATATTTGTCGATAATCTACTTATCAAAATGGACATAATATACTCCAAAACATATCGTTACGAATTTTTACGATGTAATTCGAAAAGTAATAAAGTTTTATACGTATTACATGGCTATGGGCAACTTGCGAATTTTTTTATTCGCAAGTTTGAAATTCTGAGAGAAAAATATCACATCATTGCTCCCGAAGGTATGCATCGTTTTTATTTAAATGGAACCTCTGGGCGCGTTGGAGCCTCCTGGATGACAAAAGAGGCTCGAGAGTCTGATATTCAAGATAATCTAAATTGGCTAGATGCTTTGGATAAAAAAATATCTGAGGAACTGCGAATTGAGGAAAGACATTTACTTGGCTTCTCTCAAGGCGGTGCAACTGCCGCACGCTGGTTTTCGAGTAACAGCAATCAATTCAAAAGTATTGTACTCTGGGCTTGTGTTTTTCCTCCTGATCTCGAACCAAAAGTAGCATCCTTGAATTTTGCAAAGGACGATTCATGCATATTCGTGATTGGCACAGGTGATCAATATTACAATCCTGAGCAACAAAATACACTTGTCAATTTTTATAAAAGTCTATCTTTCAAGACAATTACATTCGAGGGAGATCATAACATAGAATTAGATACACTTCAGGCTATTTACGATTCCAATGTTTAATGTTAACTTTGGCACGGTTTATGTTTTTCATCATTCCAAAAAATATTAAAATGAGATTTCTTTTAACCATATTTCTCTTAACGTCAACAATAGCCTTCGGACAGGATGCCAAAGCCGATGGAATTCTTGATAATCTTTCGGAGGAGATAAAAAAGATGAATTCTTTCTACATTGAATTCAGCGCTAACATAAAAAATAAAATAACGGGTACCGACGAAAATGAAACCGGAAAGGGATGGGTTAAAAATGATAAGTACTACGCTTCTTACGGAGATATTACCGTTCTCTCGAACGGAATGAAAACGTGGACGATTGTAAAAGAAGAAAAATCTGTTTATGAGGTGGATGCTGATGAAGAAGATGAAGAAACAATGAACCCAAAGAAACTTATGACAATCTGGGAAACAGGCTTTAAGAGTAAGTATGTTGGGGAGGTCAAGCTTTCGGGTGAAACTACTCATAAAATTAACCTATTCCCAAAAAATCCTGGTTCGGTAGAGTACCACACAATAACTTTGTATGTAACCAAGAGTAGCGGAGATTTGAAAAAGGTAACTATGAAGACTAAAGACGCAACAACGATGTCTTACACAATTTCGAAATTCCAACCGAATCCAAGTATACCTGATTCAAAGTTCATATACGACAAAAAGAAATACCCGGGATACGTGTTAATAAGGGACTAGCTTAAAACTTGAAAAAGTAGAATTTAAATTATTTTTTCTATTTCAATATTTACTCAATTTTTCTATTGCCTCATCGAGACGATCCTTTGGTAAGAACTGATCTTCCAGCTTGACTGCGAATGGTACCGGTGTATCCAAAGAAGCTACTCTCAGCACGGGGGCATCCAATATTTCGAAACAATTTTCACTGATCAAGGCAGCAATTTCACCGCCAATACCACCTGTCATGCAATCCTCATGCAATACTATCGTCTTGCCCGTTTTTCGAACAGCGTTATAAATAGCTTCCGTATCCAATGGAAGCAATGTTCTCAGATCCAGAATTTCTATTGATAAGTAGGAGTACTTTTCAGCGTATTCCTGTGCCCAGTGAACACCAAGCCCATAAGTTATAATTGTAATATCTGTCCCCTCTCGAATTATTTTTGCTTTACCAATTTCGACTGTGTAGTAATCATCAGGGATCTCTTCTCGAATACTGCGATACAGAAATTTATGCTCGAATACCATAACAGGATTTGGATCCTCAATCGCTGCTGTGAGCAAGCCTTTGGCATCGAAAGGATTTGAAGGAAAAACAATTTTTAAACCAGGAGTGTGGAAGAACCATGCCTCGTTGCTCTGAGAATGGAATGGTCCAGCAGCAGTACCTGCACCCGTTGGCATTCGTACAACAACATCTGCATTTTGTCCCCATCTCCAATGTATCTTGGCAAGATTATTTACGATCTGATTGAACCCACATGAAACAAAATCTGCAAATTGCATTTCAACCACCGCTTTCATTCCTGCTATTGACAATCCAAGCCCAGCTCCAACAATAGCTGACTCACAAATGGGAGTGTTTCTAACTCTTTCTTTGCCGAATTGATCCAGAAAACCCTCAGTTACTTTAAAAACTCCTCCGTAATCTGCTATATCTTGACCCATGATAACAAGATCATCGTACCGTTCCATCGATTGCCTTAATCCATCTTGGATGGCATCTATAAATCGTTTTTCACTCTTTCCCCCATCTGCAACTACTAAGGATTGATCATGTGGTGCATAGACATCATCCAATTCTCTAATCAGATCTGCATCGATCTCATTTTCGGCAAATGCAATATCTAGGCCATTTTGTATTTCTTCCTTTATTTGATTCTTTATTTCCTCGATTAAATCATCAGATAACAGACCCTCTTCCTTCAAATAATTTTCATAATTCTCTATTGGATCAAATTCACTCCATTCATCCTGAATTCCTTCTGGATAATATTTAGTTCCTGATGCTTCCTCATGACCGCGCATTCTGAACGTCATACATTCCAAGATGACTGGTTTCGGATCTCTTCTCATATCATCCGCAAGATCCTTGACAGTTGATATAACCTCTAGAATATTGTTACCATTGACTTGAACTGCTTTCATGCCATATCCAACTCCTTTATCGATAAACTGTTTACAATTGAACTGCTCTATTGAAGGTGTTGAAAGTCCCCAAGCATTATTTTCGATGGCAAATATCACCGGTAAATCCCACACTGAAGCGACATTCAATGCTTCATGAAAATCACCCTCACTTGCCCCACCATCTCCTGTGAATACAGCAGTTGCTTTTTTCTGCTTTCGCACATTACTCGCTAGTGCAATACCATCGGCCAATGCCAGCTGTGGTCCTAGATGAGATATCATCCCAATGATCTTATATTCTTGCGTTCCAAAGTGAAAAGATCGATCGCGACCTTTTGTGAAACCGGACATCTTCCCTTGAAACTGAGCAAATAACCTTTCTAATGGAATACCCCTTGTTGTAAAAACACCAAGATTTCGGTGCATCGGCAGAATATACTCTTCTTGATCTAGAGCATATGCCATTCCAACGGAAATAGCCTCTTGACCCCATCCCGAAAACCACTTTGAGATCTTTCCTTGTCTCAGCAAGATCAGCATCTTCTCCTCAATCAAGCGAGGTTTTTTTATTTTCCTGTAAATGTCTAAAAGTTCTTCATCACTGAATCCTAGACGATCGTATACTACTGCTCTTTTATCCAATAAAGCCATACAAAAGATTTGAAAACAAAACTATAAATATCAAAGAGTGGAGCATATGCCAATGTAAAAAAGTTACTCACAAAAAAAGTCGCCATTTACTATTGTGGCGACTTTCTATTATTTTACTAATTTACTATACAAGTCCTTGGTCTAACATGGCGTCTGCAACTTTTACAAAACCGGCAATGTTTGCTCCTTTCACATAATCCACATTTCCGCTATCATCGCGTCCATATTTTACGCATGCTGCGTGGATATCTTTCATTATCGTCTGCAACTTACCATCAACTTCTTCTCGAGTCCAGTTCATTCTAAGTGAATTTTGGGACATTTCTAAACCAGAGGTTGCAACACCACCTGCATTTGATGCTTTACCAGGAGAGAAAAGAATCCCGTTATCTTGGAAAACTTCTATCGCTTCTGGTGTGCAAGGCATGTTTGCCCCTTCTGCAACGCATACTACGCCATTATTGACCAATATTTTTGCCTCCTCTCCATTCAATTCGTTTTGCGTCGCACATGGAAGTGCAATATTACAATTAACACCCCAAGGACGTTCTCCTTCAAAAAACTCAATACCATCAAAATTATCGGCAATTTCCTTTACGCGACCTCGGCGAACATTCTTAAGTTCCATCAAAAAATTCAATTGATCACTGTTGAAGCCGTCTTTAGCGAAAACGTATCCTGATGAATCTGAAACAGTGAGAACCTTTCCTCCTAGTTGCAAAACTTTTTCTAACGCAAACTGGGCAACGTTTCCGGATCCTGAAATTGCTACAGTTTTATCGTTAAAATCTAAGTCTTTCGTTGCAAGCATTTCTTGCGCAAAGTAAACTGTTCCATAACCTGTTGCTTCTGGACGGATTAAAGAGCCTCCCCAGTTCAGTCCTTTACCGGTAAGCACTCCAGTAAACTCATTCCTAATTCTTTTGTATTGACCAAACATATAACCAATTTCACGACCGCCTACACCGATATCTCCTGCAGGAACATCTGTGTCAGGACCTATATGTCTAGAAAGTTCCGTCATAAATGACTGACAAAATCTCATCACCTCATTATCTGATTTCCCTTTTGGATTAAAATCAGAACCTCCTTTTCCTCCTCCCATTGGAAGTGTCGTCAGTGAATTTTTAAAAATCTGTTCAAATCCAAGAAATTTCAAAATAGATAGATTCACCGATGGATGAAATCTTAATCCTCCCTTGTAAGGCCCAATTGCAGAATTGAATTCTATTCGATAACCTCTATTCACTTGCGGCTTTCCTTGATCATCTAGCCAAGGAACACGGAAAATAATAATTCGCTCGGGCTCAACAATTCGATCAAGAATTATAGAATTCTTATATCTTGGTGTTTCCTCAATTACCGGGATTACAGCCTCTGCAACCTCTTCAACAGCTTGAAGGAATTCTGGCTCATGACCATTTTTTTCCCTCATTCGTGTCATAAATGCGTCTATCGCAGCTTGGTATTTACTAGACATTTGTAGATATTTTTGATGTGCAAAAGTAACTATTTTTTAATTCTGAATAGGATAATATTTCTGAATGTTTGAAATCCTAAAAAATAAATAAATCGCTGTCATTATTCATTCATCAGTAATCATTCAATAATTAAAATTAATTTCGATAAATAGATTCTTTTGGCAACTTAAATGACTACCGAATCGTCTTAACTTCAAAATCAACAAATTGATGCTACGCTATCTAATTGTAGGGGTTATATTATTATTCGCTTACACAGTTGAATCACAAGTAAACATCTGTCTTGGCGATGATGAGGTATTGTGTATCGGAACGCCCTACAATTTGCAAAATTGTACGGGAAACACACCTGGCAATACACAGGGTATTGTGCTTGACAATCCTACCATGGTTAGTCTTTCTGACGATTCTTGGAGTGGTGCAATAAATATGGGATTTTCATTCAATTTCTATGGGAATACTTATAACCAATGTGTTATTGGTTCGAATTGTATTATTTCCTTTGATTTGTCTGAAGCTAATGGATATTGCTCCTGGTCATTGAGTGGTGCAGGTACCATGCCGAATCCTGGGTTCGATGACGCGTTGAACACGTTTATGCCAGCATATCAAGACATAAATCCGAATGTATTCACATCACCCAACGGTGAAATAGTATATCAAACATACACCATATACAGACCCTTACACCGGAATTAAAACTATTGGCGGCAAGCAACTGTCTCCGGTTGTAAATTCTAGTCAAATCCCTGGCGGATTTATACGGGGAGATATAAGTGTACAAGGTTTGTACAATGCTGGGCAATGC
>JALRKF010000045.1 GCA_023254905.1 Crocinitomicaceae bacterium
AGAACTGTGAGAGTAACTTGAACGGTGCTTGTTGAACCTGATTGATTAACTACTTTCATGTAAATAGTACCGCTATCACTTGTGGATTCATTAAAACCAACCGCCGCTGGTGTGATAATTTGAGTGGCGGCACCAGTTGTAACTACCTCTGCGATCACTCCGCTACCAGGATCTGGATCTGTATCAATCGTTCTTGATGCATCTGATGTTCTTGCAGAAGATGGCAGCACTGTTTATGCGCGGGAGTATATTCCAGAATCGGTTGTTAAAAATAATGCCGCTATTATTTTTGTGCATGGCGCTGGATACCTTCAAAATGCACATAATTACTGGAGTGGTTATTACAGAGAGTATATGTTCCACAATCTACTTCGCGAAAATGGATACACAGTTTTAGATATAGATTACAGAGCAAGTAAAGGATATGGTCGGGATCATCGTACTGAAATTTATAGATTCATGGGAGGCAAGGACCTAAGCGATCAAATAGATGGTAAAAAATATCTTGTTCAAGAATTAGGAATCGATGCAACGAGAGTTGGTATCTACGGTGGTTCATACGGAGGTTTTATAACTTTAATGGCATTACTCACGGAACCAGGTGAATTTGCATGTGGAGCAGCACTGCGTTCCGTAACAGACTGGAACCACTACAACCATGAGTATACAAGTAACATTTTAAATTATCCTAACACGGATTCAATCGCATATCATCGAAGTTCACCCATTAATTTTGCAGAAAACCTGCAAGATAGATTGATCATGTTACATGGAATGGTTGATGATAACGTTCAATTTCAGGACGTTGTTCGTTTATCGCAGCGCTTCATTGAATTAGGGAAAAAGAACTGGGAGCTTGCAGTTTTTCCTGTTGAAGCACATGGTTTCAAAAGAGCTGATTCATGGACAGATGAGTACCGAAGAATATTAGAGATGTTTAATGAAGAACTACTAATAAAATAAGGGTGGAGATAAGAGAATTTACGAAAAAAGAAGAGATGCTCTCAGCATATAAATTGATCAATGAGATGTACCCAACGATCTCCCTTGAAGATTATAGTAATGAACTTGATTTAATGCTTCTAAACAACTATAAACAAATCGCGGTTTTTGAGCACGAAGAAATGATTGGAATAAGTGGTTTTTGGGTTGGGACCAAATTATGGTGTGGAAAATATCTAGAGCTCGATAATGTCTTTACATCTACCAAACATCGATCTAAAGGTGTGGGCGATCTTATCTTTACTTACCTGGAAAAGAAAGCTCTGGAGTTAAATTGTACGATGCTTGCATTAGACTCTTATACTGACAATTTCAAGGCACACAAGTTTTTTTTCAAAAAAGGCTATATACCTAGAGGATTTCATTTTATCAATATTCTTGACAAAACGAAAATTCGCTAACAATCACATTTTTTTGCTTTTAAGCACGATGCGCAAATAACAAATAAATAATCTGTCACTTTCGGAGATAGCACTCTTTCTTTACCATTAAAGCGGATTGTAATCAACTCGTCAAACGATTCTTTATTTATGATAGTTGCTTCATCATTTATTGCGATTCCCAACTTATCCAAATATTTCAGAAATTCACTTGAATTATCCTTAACTGCAATTATCTTATATCTTTTTCCTGATTCTCCATCATTTAATGTTCTTCTGAAAGGAATCAGAATCTCCCCTTCTCTATTGGGAATAGCATCTCCATGCGGATCAAATTCTGGGTGATCGAGAAAAGCATCTAATCTATTTATCAGTTTCTTTGAATGAATATGCTCAAGATCCTCCGCTAACTCATGAACCTCATCCCATGAAAAATCAAGCTTTTGTTGCAAAAATGTCTCCCACAATCTGTGACGTCGAATTACCATCATTCCAAGGAACCTACCTTCTTCAGTTAATGATATTTTTCCATATCGCTCGTAATTTACTAAAGCTTTTTTCTTTAGCTTCCGAACCATATCACTCACCGTTGCCGGTTTTACTCCTAAATATTCAGCAAGTCGATTAACACCAACCTCAGTCACTCCCTCCTCAAATATAGTGAGTTGGACAAGTGCTTTAAGATAATTCTCTTCTGTGAAAGAAAGCATTGAACGAAGTTAATAATTATATCTATTGAATTTTGTTAGGCTAATCTAACTTTATATATTTGTACGAAATAACTCTTGTTGTGAGGTACACTCTTCTAATAACCTTTATACTCAATTGCCTTTTGTCCTTTGCACAACATTCTCTTAAAGGGCGTCTTGTGAATGACACAATACCCGTGCCTTTCGCTAAGTTAACTTTAGGTTCAATTCAAACGAGATCAGATATCGATGGGTACTTCGAATTGAATAATATTCAGAAAGGCGAAAATATTCTTACTATCTACAGCCCGGAGATTGGACAAATTACTAAACCTCTTCAAATTCCTACTAAAAATATTACCATCAACATTTCCGAGTTTACGCAAAAGTTTGAAGAAATTGTTGTCACAGGAGGCATGAAAGAGGTAAGTAGGAAACAAAGTATTGTTAATGTTGAGGTTTACTCTGGGAATTTTTTTCAAAAAAACCCTTCACCATCGTTATATGATGCATTACAAATGGTTAATGGAGTGCGTCCACAATTGAACTGTAATATCTGTAATACTGGGGATATTCATATTAATGGATTGGAGGGGCCAAACACAATGATTCTTATTGACGGTATGCCTATAGTTAGCAGCCTCTCGACCGTTTACGGATTATCTGGAGTACCAAGCGCATTAATAGAGCGAATGGAGATTGTTAAAGGTCCTGCCTCGGCACTCTATGGGAGTGAAGCAATCGGCGGAGTAATAAATGTAATTACCAAAACGCCTGAAAGAAGTCCTCGTGTATACGGAGACTTACGATCTAATACCTGGCTTGAGACATCAGCAGACATTGGTTATAAATTCAACCTCGGTAAAAAGATTTCTGTCCTAAATGGTATCAACTATTTTAACTACTCGATACCGATGGATAGGAATAACGATGGCTTCACGGATATTACTTTACAACATAGGGTTTCATTTTTTCAGAAATGGAATATCAAACGAGAAGAAAACCGTCTCTTCTCCATTGCTGGAAGATATCTCAATGAAGATCGCTGGGGAGGGCAAATGAATTGGAATGAGAATTTTCGTGGAACAGATAGTATTTATGGTGAAAGCATTTACACAAAACGATGGGAGCTAATTGCAACGTATCAACTTCCGTTAAAGGAAAAAATCTTTTTCAATTTATCATTGAATGGTCATGACCAAAACAGTTATTATGGAGACTTGTCATTCATGGCAAAACAGAATATTGCCTTTTCACAGCTATACTTGGATAAAAGATGGCAACATCACGACTTCCTGTTGGGAGCCTCTTTTCGCTATGTTTACTACGATGACAATACTACTGCAACCTCAGAGAATAAATTAAATAAACCGAGTAAAATGTCTCTACCTGGAATATTTATTCAGGATGACATTTTGATCAATAATAATAACAAATTGATGCTTGGTGCTAGATATGACTATCATAACCTTCATGGTCACATATTGACTCCCAGATTTGGCTACAAATGGACTCCAAATGATTTTAGCTCAATTCGTCTAAATACAGGAACAGGATTTCGAGTTGTAAATATATTCACTGAAGATCATGCCGCTCTAACCGGTGCAAGGGATGTTATTATTGCTGACGATATATCTCCCGAAAGCAGCTATAACATTAATCTCACATACTCACAGGACATTCGATTTGAAAGAGCCTCTTTAAAATTTGATATCACAACCTTTTACACTCATTTTGAAAATAAGATCATTCCCGACTACGATTTAAATTCAAATGAGATCAATTATTATAATATTGATGGATATGCTATTAATAAGGGAGTTACGTTCAATACAAGTATGAATCTTAAATCAAATTTAAAATTTCGATTAGGAGGTACCTTCACTGATGTTTATAGTATCCATGAAAGCAAAAAAGAAAATCAGATTTTGACGGATAGATTCTCTGGTTCTTGGGTGATTACATATAAATTACCACGTTTATTTCTCAGCTTCGACTATACTGGAAAAGTTCACTCACCAATGCGACTTCCTTTGCTGAATTCATCCGATCAAAGACCAGAATATTCTCCCTGGTGGTCTATCCAAAATATACAAATAAACTTTAATGGTCTTAATAATTGGGAGCTCTACTGCGGAGTTAAAAACTTATTGAATTGGACACCTTGGAGAATGGGTACTAATCTTATCGCACGCAGCCACGATCCGTTTGATAAACTGGTAGAGTTTGACCATGAAGGAAACCCTGTAGCTACTGAGGAAAACCCGAACGCTCTAACCTTTGACCCATCTTATGTCTTTGCTCCAAATCAAGGAATCAGATTCTTTGCCGGTGTGAGATTCACATTACAATAAAAGATCTTGTTACAGTTTACAATTTGGCTTCATTTCTTTCGAAGAATTTTGAAGTTTCTAATTAAATTTGGGCAAAATTTTATTCATGCCAAATTTATCTCAGAAGGCTGTAACAATGCCTGAATCACCAATCAGAAAGTTGGTTCCATTCGCGGAAAAAGCTTATGCAAAGGGGAAAAATGTATTCCATCTAAACATTGGACAGCCAGATATCAAAACTCCTGATAGTGCTATTCAAGCAGTTCGGGATGCAGACCTTGATGTAATTGAGTATAGTCATTCTGCAGGTTTTCCTGAGTATCGTGAAAAACTCGCTGAATATTACAGGAATACTGGTATTGAAATAACACAAGAGGACATTCTAATTACCACGGGAGGTTCTGAAGCGCTTATTTTTGGTTTTATGTCAACGTGTAATCCTGGAGATGAAATAATAATCCCTGAACCATTCTATGCAAATTATAATGGTTTCGCTGTTATGTCCGGATTAAATGTGGTTCCCGTAACTGCGAAAATAGAGGATGCATTCGCACTACCCCCAATAGAACAAATAGAGAGGAAGATTAGCGAAAAGACAAAAGCTATTGTTATTTGTAACCCAGGAAATCCAACTGGTTACCTTTACTCGAAAGAAGAATTAGAAAGACTGAGAGATATTGTTCAAAAGCATGATCTTTTCTTGTTTGCAGATGAGGTTTATCGAGAATTCTGCTACGACGGCGCCGTGCCAACATCTGTTATGAATCTTTCGGGCATTGAACAGAATGTAATTATGATCGACTCTGTATCGAAAAGATACTCCATGTGTGGTGCTCGAATTGGCGCACTAATTTCTCGAAATAAAGAGATCATGACGGCTGCACTAAAGTTTGCCCAAGCGAGATTATCTCCACCGACAATAGCCCAATTCGCTTCCCAGGGAGCTCTTGAGACGCCACAAGCCTACTTTGATGAAGTAGTTCAAGAGTATGTGCAAAGACGAGACATTATGGTCGATGGTCTGAATTCGATAGAAGGTGTATTTTGTCCGAAGCCGAGCGGTGCATTCTATTGCGTCGCGAAATTCCCCGTTGACAGTACCGAAAAATTTTGTCAATGGTTGCTCGAAGAGTTCGACAAAGATGGAAATACTGTAATGATGGCCCCCGCTAGTGGGTTTTATTCAACAACTGGACTTGGTGAACAAGAAGCAAGAATAGCATACGTTCTAAATCAAAATTCACTGAAACAAGCTGTAGAATGCTTGAGAGAGGCCCTCAAAGTTTATCCTGGTCGCAAAATTAAATAATGCGAATAGAATGCTTTATTTAGATCTTGCAGCGTGATTGAAATAAATTCTATTTTTTGTTGATTAATGTTAAAAGATATTTATCTTTTGGGCACATTCAATTCTAAATGGAACAGAAAGAATCTCGCCACGGCTTCTACGCATTTGATGATGACTTGCTCATAACAACACATCTTCTGTATCAATTAGAATTGTTATTTGAGAACACTGAAATAATTCTGGACGTTTTTAATAATCCAATAAAGGGCCTGGAGAAAATTAAACAGAATGAAGCGGATGGTATACGCACTGTTGGCTGCCTCATGGACTTTCAAATGCCTGAATTGCGTGGAGATCTGGTAATCAGAGAACTTAAAAGCTTTGCTCCATGGTCGAAGGTGATCATGGTATCTGGGAATACTTCAGACAAATTAGTTGCTGACCTTGCTGATGAAGGGTTGCTTTCCTTCTACATTGAGAAGCCTTGGGAAGATCGGGAATTAAAAGAAAAAATAAATGAAATTTTACCACCAGAATTGAAGTATACAAGATAGTTGAAAATAAATAATCACTTTTTCTTCCCTTTTTTTTAACAAAAGGAGTACATCTGATTTAATCAGTGGATTATACAATATATCCTCTATAAGACTTAAATTGTTAATTGATATTACCAATTTTGTTATGACGTTGATACGAAATTGTATTTTTAGACATACTTACTTGTGAAATAAAATGTCTGAATACGCTTTTTACGCATTCGATGATGATCACCTTATAGCTACCCATCTTCAATATCAGCTAGAGTCTCTCTTTGATTACAGTGATATAAAAGTTGAGGTTTTCAACAATCCCATTGAAGGACTGGAAAGAATCAAAACTAATGAAGACAGGGGTATTCGAACTATTGGATGCCTCGTTGACTTCCAGATGCCTGAGCTTCGCGGCGACCATGTAGTACGAGAACTAAAGAGTTTTGCGCCTTGGGCCAAAATAATTATGCTCTCCGGTAACTCATCAGCCATAATAGTATCCGACTTAGCGGATGAGGGCTTACTGTCCTTCTACATTGAAAAGCCTTGGGATTTAAATGAATTGAAACAGAAAATAAATGAAATTTTACCTTTAAATTTGAAATACGCATGAAATATTTAATAGCATTACTGTTTCAACTATCAGTTTTGTCTTTGTTAGGACAAAAAAAGGTTAACCTACAAGTTTTTGGTTCGTTATTGTATGAATTTAATGCAATACCTTCAGATTCATTGGAACCCTACACCGGAGGATTTGAAATCCAAGAGCAAGACTTTTTTGTTACCGCAAACCTACATGAAAGATGGGATTTTCTCGGAGAATTTATTATTCGCCCAGACCAATCTATGTCCGGTTTCTCTGCTGGTATAATGAGAGCGAGAATGAAATACAAGATCAACGAGAATCACTCGTTTCTCTTTGGAAGAATGCACTCTGCAGTGAATTACTGGAACGATGTATATTACCATGGCCGAGTATTGTTTCCAACAGTCGACAGACCATTAAATTTCAAATACTACCTACCAATGCATTTCATTGGAGCCAGAATCCAAGGACAAGGAATTGGTAAGTATAATTTTGGTTACGATTTATCATTAGGTAATCGCTCTCTCACATCAGATATTGACGCACTTGCATACGTGGCTTCATTTAATATTCAACCTAAAAACGGAGTGCGTTGGATGTTAGGTTATAGTAACGATCAATTTGTAGATTTAAGTGCTGCCAACATGTTCCATGGACCCACAGTTACGTACCATAATCATGACTATGATGGTGAAATTAAACTGAACCAACTATATTTCTCCTTTGCGCGATTCAGAAAGAATTTCGAGTTTTTGAATGAGACGGTAGGTGTATACAGTGTTAGTGACTCCCTCGGAGCATCTACCAGCTTTTCAAATTACACTTATGCTGGATACAGAATAAAAGACCAGTGGATACCTTACGCTATGATCGACATCATGAGTATCGGTGAAAAAGAGCTTTATGTTCGACGCGTAGAGACATTGAAATTTGCTTTAGGGTGCAGATATGAATATAGCCCACTTGTAAATCTTCGACTTCAGTTAGAGAATTATTCAGGATTACCGTGGCGTCCGAGCTCAGAGGGCCAAAAAGATAAATTCGAAGTTAAATTACAGCTCTCCTATGCTTTCTAGAGTTTTAATAATTATCGCTTGCTCTGCGACGCTGGCTTGTTCTGCACAAAAGCTGCCTGATAATGTATCCTTTGTGGGAAATTTTGATAGTAAGGTACAACTATCGGAGAATGATATTATCTCCATCTTTAACGGAACCAAACAGTTCATAAAATTAAGTTCGGGCAGAACTGTTCGAATCAACGTTGTACTTCCTTCGGAAAAGAACATAGGCGCTGAAACGTTTGCAAAAATAATCTTTGACGAATCGAAAAACTACACACAGAGGCACTGGCTGAGACTAGTTTTCTCGGGAAGATGCGCTGCACCTGAATACAGTTACTCAAACGAAGAAACGATTAGAATCGTATCAAAAAGTTCTAATTCAATAGGATTCATTAACGACACAAGTTACTCAGGGAAGCTCAAAATTGATTTAAAATAATGAGCTCAATCTGGAAAAGTTTATCCTTTCGGATATGGGTTTTCTCCGTTGCAACTGGGTTATCATTTGCAATTCCTGCCATTAAGTTTTATACATCCATGCAAAATGAGCTCATTCTCGAACATTCAAAGAGTGAATTCGAAAAGAGGGCGGAAATTGCGAGCAACGTTATTGAGACAGCCATAATTACTGAAAATTTCACGTTACTCGAAAGTCTTATTCAAGGTATTCGTAAGTCAAGTGACTTTGAATTTGTAGCAATTGTAGAAGGTGACAGTGTTTTTTCTTGTTTTCCTGAATCAAATGTAGCTGATGTATTCCAACAGAATGATAGTTTAATTTACTCCACAAATAAAATTACTTCGAGTTTAATTAAAGGAAATCTAGTTACAGCAATTTCAAAAAATAGTGCAAATGCAATCACTGAAAATCTAGGACAGCCTGTCTTCTATTTAAGTCTGACTGCTACGCTTTTCGCATTCATTCTATTTACTCTAATACTCGTGCTCTTCTCAATACCAATCTACAGATCGATACGAGTACTTGGCTCTTTGGCAGCGATGAATTACGATGTAGAAATAAAGGATGGTCATGATAGAAGTGAGCTCGGATTATTAAATAAATCATTGAAGTCTCTGCGGGATAATCTCTCATTTTTACAGACTTCCAATGAAAACATGCGTGAAAATCTACAATTGAGGATAGATGAAGCTACACAAGATCTGAATGAAAAAAATAGATTTAGTGAAATATTGCTTTCTATTACGGAGGACTTCTTATTAAATAAAACGAATGAAGACGATGAGAAATTCAAATCATTAAGAGATGCCCTGAACTATATACTCTCCGAAGTAACTATTTGTGAATCTATTGCGGTAGCAATAAATATTCATGGCGAAACAGATAAAATTATACTAGACGCGAAAGAAGAGGACAGGGGCGAATTTTCAACTTTTGAATCTGAAGTACTGGAACTACTCAGTTCTATGGATACAAATGTTTTTAAAATAAGTGAGTTTCCGAATAGTATTGAAAATAAATTACCCAAGCCAATTGTTGATTTTTTCGCAATCAATTCCAACTTTGATGAGGACGAAAATTATCGTTTCATTTTTTCAATCAATGAGAAAACCAAGAATGACAATATCTTTTTCTATCTAAATTTATTGGCATCCTTAATTGATAGTTATCTAAGAGATTATGTGTATCGAGTAAATCTAACAAAACTCAATCGTAATCTGGAGGAAAAGGTTCTGGAAAAAACTAAGTTGAATCTTGAAATTTCTAACGCTCTTGTTTCCCAAGAAAAATTAGCAACAATTGGTGAAATAGCAGCAGGGGTAGCGCACGATTTAAATACTCCGTTAGGGTCCATCAAGGCCGCTTCGCAAAATTTTGAACACCTTTTTGACAAATTCATTAGTGATCTTAATGATTTAGGAGCCAATGATCTGATAATTCTAGCAGATGCCCTTCAGAGCAAAGATGAGTTTAATCCAATGATCAGTGCTTCAAGGGCCAATGATAATTTCGAAACATTAAAGAAGTCTTTTGCAAACGAGTCGGATAACTCCGAGAATATTTTAAGGAAACTTTCAAAACTAGATATCAGTGCTTCCAATTCTTCTCTAGTGATGAAAATTTTGGAATCAGAGAACCCTGATTTAATTACAAAAAAATTAAGTGAATTACTGTTCCTCTATTTTTTCAATGCGAATATTCTATCCGCTGAGAACCAGGCTGAAGAGGTTGTGAAAAAGTTGAGCCGCTATATTAAAGCTGATTTGAATCAGGAGAGACAAAAAATAAATCTTAACAAAAGTATCGATGTTATCTTGCCTTTATTTCGTCATAGAATAAAAGATCAATCTATCAATCTTACTATAGATATTGATGAAGAAGTCGAAATTCTGGGTATTGAAATTGACCTATTCCAAGTTTGGACAAACATCATTAAAAATGCAATTGATGCTCTAGACAAGTCTGAAAAAAATAAAATATTGCAGATCAAAAGTGAAATAATCAACGGCATGGTTAGTCTACAGATTTCAAACAATGGACCAGCTATACCTGAAGAAATTAGATCCAAAATTTTTCAACAATTCTACACAACCAAACAAAATGAAAACGGCAGTGGGCTTGGATTGTCTTTAGTCAAAAGGATCTTAGCTGAACATTATGGTACTGTCGAGGTTGAATCAAATGACGACCTAACTCAGTTTATTATTAAACTCCCAATAGCAGATTCTGTCTAGAGCACAAATAGGAAAATCCTTTTTGAGATCAAGATTCATTTGACCATGTGCAATAACCTGTCACGGTCGAGTATCTCAATTTTGCGGATGTGTGTTCGGAGCAATCCCTCTTCTTTGAAATCCTTCAATAATCTTATCAAAGTTTCAGTCGCAGTTCCCACAAAGTTGGCAAGATCCTCTCGAGTCATATTGATCATTTCACCATCGTAAATATCATCCAGCATCATCAACACGTAAGCCAAACGAACACGAACAGAACTCTGAGCCATATTTGCTATAAACCCGGCCCTTTCCGTCAGTTCCTTTGAAAGTTCTCGAATCAAACTATTGAGTAACGATTTGTTCGAATCAACAAGATTCAAAAAATCAGATTTACCAATAAAACAAATCCTGCATTCTTCCATTGTTGATGCTGAAACCTTGTAGGGATCTCCAGAAAACATCGCTCTGAAACCAACTATCTCACCAGCTTTTGCAATATGAATGATTTGCTCCTTTCCTTCTTCACCCGTAGTATAGATCTTTATCTTCCCTTGATTAATTAAATATACTCCCCTTGGTATATTTCCTTCTCCAAATAACAATTGATTTCTTTTAAAAGAACTACATGATTTGGAAGTCTCTAAATCATGCAAATCATCTTCAGAGAAGACTTTAAATAACGAGCTCTCACGGAGCATACAGCTCTCACATATATTATACTTGTGAGACTTATTCGACATTGGTTTTAGTAGTTTTTATTATCTCAAAAATAGTTAATTGACCTTGCTTTTCAAAGACTATAAGTACTTGAAGCTTTGGAAAATGAACCGATTTCAATACCAGTTGTACGGAAGGTAAATTATACCATGAAAAAAACAACTTTAATTGCATTCGGATTGATCTTTTCGATGATATCCTTCGCACAGCCGATCCAATCCAACAAGAAAATTCAAGTCGGAATTCTATTTGACACTTCCAACAGTATGGACGGATTGATCGATCAAGCCAAATCACGTATCTGGAATATTGTAAATGAAGTAAGCTCATTGACCCATAACAGAATACCTCCTACCATTGAATTT